>CAYTGY010000576.1:0-1980 GCA_964437265.1 uncultured Spirochaetaceae bacterium
GACTTGTGCTCGTAGAGCACGTACACGTAGGCGCGACGCCGCCGACCCGCTCGCGAGGTGTCGGCAACGCGCGGCGGGCGGCCCGGCCAGTTGAACTCGAGCAACAGGTCCGTGCGGTGCGTTTGTGCCTGCCGGTCCACAAGCGACTCGGGTTCCACCGTCACCTTCGCACTCGCGAACCTTCCTTCGCGTGCCTGCGGCAGCAGAAACAGCGAGAGATCCTTGGCCGCGCGCGGCTCCGCGAAGGCCGCGCGGAACAGCGTGTCATACGGGTTTGTGTTTTCGCTCACACCCCTCTAGACAGTCACCGCTTCAGCGGTGCTTGACTTCTGCAGTACTCCGAGTCATCTGCTTCAGGCAGTCTCTATCTCGATCCGGTCCTTCGAAGTCCCCGGACGTCTGGTGGAAAGCTGCAGCACTTCAATTGCGACGACATTGTCCTCGCGATCATAGTCGAGCACGACGCCGGGGCCCACCTCTTGCGACTCGTGAACATCGGCATCAGCAAGCTTGACGTACGGGCATCGGTCTCGTGATCTATGTAGACTCTCATTGCTAGCCCCTGAGCACCGGATGCGTCAGGACGTATTCGAGGAGCACGTATGCCGGAACCTCGTCGCTGCGGTTACCTTCGGTTCCCATCCGCGACGGTGTGTGGCGGGACCAGAAGCTCACGCCTGATCGCCACGATCTCGTCAAAGCTGCACTGCGCGCCCGTCTTCGTGATTACTCGCTCGGCGAGCTCTCCCGCCAGGACCGACGCCTGATCCACGCCCTGTCCCAGCGCGAGCCCATCGTCGGCTTGTTCTCAAAAGAGGATCCCCGCCGAGCGCAAATCGTCGCGCGCGTATCCGAGCCACTCCTCCGCAAGCTGCCGAGTCGTCACAGCTCCTGACCTTCCTCTTCGATTTCCGCTTCAAAGCTCACAGACTGGGCCGCGCGGTCGCGAAACACGGATGAGTCGTATACCAAAAGATCGAGCGGTCCACTCAGAATAGGACGAATCTCACGACGGATCTCACGGCCAATTTCAATTGGCCGCCGGTCTGGACGCTCAACAACCACGCAGAGATCTACGTCGCTCTCCGCGCCGCTCGTCCCTCGTGCCGCAGAACCAAAGAGGATCACCCGGGCACCAGGATAGTGGTCGCGAATCCGGCGCGCAGCCTTGCGAAGTTGTTCGTACTGGACGACCGGGACGTTCACCATCCGTACCAGAATACTACATTGGATGAGATCGTGACCCGCGGATCCCGGAACATCGCACCGAAATCGCGACCGAGCACAAACCGGGTCACACCTCCGGCAGTGACATGCCGCGGCGCGGCAGGTGTCCGGGGACGGATTGGCGACCAGACACACGCGGCTAACCGCGAGCGCGGTGACGCTCCGCCTGGTCCTCGTAAGCCATGATGCGCTCGCGCTCGGCCTCAGTGAGACCGAACTTGCGGTCCACCAGGCGGATGAGCACCTCCCGGCTGCGCTTCAGAGAGCCTTCCTCCAGGCCTTCTTTTCGTTTCGCTTCCGCGTACGTCATATAGCCACCCTCTACGTCATGCCAACCGCGTCGCGGCGGCCACGAGGGTCTTCACCTCAGACTCCGGCTTGACCGTCGCGTAGACCTGCTCCACCACCTGCACAAGGTGACGCGTGGCGGGATCTGCTGAGCCGCGGTGAAGAAGCTCCGTCAGCAGGTCTCTGTCCGCCTGCGTCATCTTCTTCCGTGCATACTTCAGCGCAATAGGGCCCAGCATCAGCCGCAACGGCGGCGTCGAAATCCCGCTCGCCGGCCAGCTGCATGTAGAAACTGTTCCCGGGTGTAGTTGGGGATACCATCCTGCGGATGCAGCAGCGACATCGCTGACGGGTTTGACCGTCCTCAAAGGGAATAACACGCCGTCGGGGTGGGATGGAGGATGACCGACCCGCCGCAGCGTTCTGAAACTGCTATATCAGTTCCTGAAACGCACGAAGGAGAGT
>CAYTGY010000577.1:0-1969 GCA_964437265.1 uncultured Spirochaetaceae bacterium
CTTGGTAAAGAGCAGACGGTTCACTCGTACGGCTGCAAACCGCTTGACAATATCCTCCATACCAATAAAGCTTGCCCCAGCAACAACCGCGTTGGCTGCGCCCTCGCAGGCATGAATGATCGCGGCGGCGTCCTTGTGGGAGCGCAACGTGAACACGCCCGAAGACTCCGCCCCCGGTATATCCAGGACGCGTGGTGAGCCGCCGGTGGCCAGAAGCAGCAAATCACCGGTGAACGCGCGTCCGTGGTCAGTGGTGACCGTGCGTTCCTCTGGTTGAACCGCAGACGCGTTCGTGTCAGTGTGCACGTCAATCCGCAGCTTGGAGTAGTAACCGGCAGGGCGCAGCGGCAAGTACTTCTCCGGCGCCTCCCCGGAGATCAGACCCTTTGAGAGCATGGGTCTGTCGTACGGCAGGTCCGGATCTGCGGAGAGCACCGTGATTCTTCCGGAGAAGCCGCCACTGCGCAATGTCTCTGCGCACGAGATACCGGCCGCCCCGGCGCCAAGGATCAGCACACTCGGTCCATCTCCTGAGATGATTTGAGGCCGCTTGGGTTCGCTCCGTGCGCCAAGAAAGACTGCGTCGTCCTCCTCCTGCACTTCATAGGTGGCAAGGCTATCCATGGCCGGCCCACGAAGACTCGCTCCGGTGGTCACATCAAAGGTGGCGTTGTGGTACGGACAGGTCACCACGTCACCGCGAACCACTCCCTGGTGGAGCGGTCCCCCGTAGTGCGGACACACATTGGCGGTGGCGTAGAGTTTCCCGCCATAGCGAACAAGCAGTACATGCTCCTCCTCGGTGAGCTCGAGCATAAGGCTCCGGCCATCTTCAATATCTCCCGACTGTGCGACTCGTCGCCATTGTGGCATCGCTTTCTCCCTACTTCCAATACCGCGCCTGACCGTAGTAGTCGTGCAGATGCTCTTCATCCTCTCTGGAAAGCTCAGGCTCACCCTTGACGGCAGGCGCCGCCGCGAGGGTCTCAACCGTCATGTCAACGGTGGTCTTCCTCTCCAGCCAGGAGATGTCGCTGATCCAGTGTGGCGAGATGATCAGCGAGTCCAGCCCGGCCAGTTTGGACGGGTTGATCCGCAGGTAGCGAATTGCCCAGGTCGTGTCTTCTATGATGAAGTCGCTGACCTCCCCCACAACGCCGTCACGGGCATGGACCACGTACCCCTCGAGCTCCGCAGTGCTGCGCAGGTAGTACTGATCGTCTCCGGAGACCAGCGGTTCGCTCTGGGAGCCCGGCCGCGGTACCATGGCCCCTACCTCGGTAGGCGTCATGGCGGTTCCCCACAGACCGGCGCCGCTCCAGTAGACGGGGATCTCATGGTAGCGGTGGAACTCCTCTTCCTTCCGCCGTGAGATTGGCTTTGCAAGGTCCGCGGACGGCGAGCTCTTGAGCTGATCCTTCGTCAGCTTGGTTCGCAGTGCCTCACCGGCGCTTACCGGCCCGTCTACGGAGACCGGTGAGACTAACACCGTTCCTCCCCACAGCAAGAAGCCGTACTTGACCACCACATACCGAACCACCCAGCGTTCCTGGTCAAAGAGAAACGTCTGGATGGTCCCAAACGGCCCGTCGGCGGCGCGTATTTTGGTTGACTCGAATCGTGATCCCTTAATGAGCATAGCTCCTCCTACCGTTTACTAAGCAGGATGCGTGCCAACGAGTAGTCGTTACCCGTTCCGGCAATTGGCACAGACGTTGCAGTGCATAGGCTGGGAGGTTCTCTGTGTCGAAATCGGAAGAGATACGGCTTGAAAACCGGGAATGGCTGGATTCCCTTGAATACGTGCTGGAACACGAAGGACCCGAGCGAGCGGAGGAACTGCTCTCACTGCTCCACCAACGGGCGCAAATTGCCGGGGCACGATTTGTGGTTCCCAGCCGCACCCCGTATATCAACACCATCCCGGCCTCCGAGGAGCAGCCGTATCCGGGCGGCCGTGACATTGAGC
>CAYTGY010000578.1:0-1968 GCA_964437265.1 uncultured Spirochaetaceae bacterium
TATGGCTCCGGATCTGGGGAACTAGAGGGCGTTTCATTCCTCTTTCGCGAGGAAGGCGGTTTCATCGTGGCAGCGAACGGCAATCCCGGCAAGGCGATCCGTTTTTCTGCGGCCGGTGAGTACCTCACCTCCGTTAGGCTATCACGGAGCTACTCCGCGCTGGACATGCTCGGTGAATCGCTCATCGGGTTTCTGCTCTGGCCCCACGAGCATTTTTCGTCTCGGATGCCGGAGTCACTCCAGGGCGCCAAGCTGCTCCGTCGGTATGACGAGGTCAGTGAGGATTCTGTCCGCTGGGAAGCCTATGACATCGATCAGGGATTTGCTCTCTCTCCACGCGATCTCCTTTTTGACTCATTCAGTGCCGCTCACGAGGAAGTCACCGCCGTGGTAGTGGCAACTCACGACGGCATGGTGTACGTGCTCAATACTATCCATGATAACCTCCAGGTGTACGGCCCTCGAGGGAAGAAACTGCGGGAGTTTGAGCTCATGACAGCGGGACCCGCAGAAGGCAGACGCTTTGGTCTCACTGAGGATGGGTATGCTCGACGGTACCTCAGCGCAACGGACATGAGTATCGATGAGCACGGAACGGTCTTCATTTCCCGAGTCTACTTCAGGGGAACGGAAAGTGATGGCGACCAGAAGTATCGAATCGACGTACATGATTCCGATCTGAACTACCTGGGAAGCTACGCCACGAGCCACCCCGGCGTTTGGATCGATGCCCAAGCGGGCGTCCTACTCGCTTCATCTGGCGGTCGGCTCTTCGAGCCCGCTCTGTTCCGCATTGACTATGGTGAGAGCTTCCGACATTCCACGGCCGGTCAGTTTACGGTGACAGTGGACTAATCGATTACCAGACCGCCGAGACTTGCTAATTCTCCACCCTTAATTCGTTTCTATAGACATTTTGACGCTTGACGCATAGCCCCCCCCTCCTACCATGATGATCGTAGCGGAACAGGGGGATGGCGATGAGGCGACTTCGTCAGTTCGTGAGGGATGCAAATAGCCCGGTAGCCCTCGTGGACTCGCAGGGGGTGCTCGTTGCCTGGAGCGCGCTCTTCCGCCGGTTGTGCGTGTGTGAGCCAACGGTAGGGATGCCCGCCGGTACGGCTTTGCGTCTGCTTGATCGGTTACCCCATGAGCCGGGCTGCTACGAGTGCGACCATGAGTGCCGGGATCTGAAGATCCTGTGTCTGCCAACCCAGGACGGCGGCGATCAGGGCTGTCGGCTCATGCTGGTGGAGGCACCGCTTCTCTCACCGGCGGCCGGAACGGCGCTGACGCACCGCAGCTGCGAGGTGCTGCGACTGGTCGCCGCCGGGCTGACCAACAAAGAGATCGCTCAACATCTCAACGTGAGTATCTCCTCGGTGAAGAAGCATCTAGAGCGGTTGTTCGCGCACTTTGGTGTTCGGCGCCGGTTTGAGTTACTCGCGGTAGTGGAGACCGGCGGGCGTGCTGGTTTGGAAGGTATGGAGGAGTGGGGCTGGTCATGAGTCAGGCGGAGTCATTGCTGGAACTACTGGTCCAGCCGGTCGCCATTCTCGACACTACCGGCAAGTTGATGGCGTGGAACAGCCGGTTTGTCGGCTATTGTGGGCGGCCACCCAGTCCGAACTCCTCACTTGCTGACGTGCTCGGAAGCCCGCGGCACCTATCTCTCGCAGAAGGCTGCGTCGAGATTGACGGTCGGAAGCTACTCTGTCTGTCTGCATCCGGTTGGGCTGATGGTGCCACGTGGATCGTCTTCATCCATGATGAACGAGCGGACTCCGCGTGGCGCAAGAGGTTGAGCGCGCGAGTGCGCAGCGTGGTGGACTTGATCAGTATGGGCTTGACCAACAAGGAAATCGCGGCCGAGTTGGGCATAGCCGAGTCAACGGTCAAGAAGCATGTCAGCTCGGCACTGCGTATCGCCCGCGTCTCACATCGATCGCAGCTGTGGTGAGACAGGGG
>CAYTGY010000579.1:0-1968 GCA_964437265.1 uncultured Spirochaetaceae bacterium
CTTGCCACGGAGGCAGGCTTCTCACCTGAGGACGCACGGACGCTTGCGTACTCGTCACAGTACCTGGACAACGCATTGGTCCCCTATGTCATTGACCTGGGGGATCAACCAGATCCGCCCAGTGACATCTCCACCTACCAGACGCTGGTAACGCATCACTACGGCTTCTGGAATCAGCGGCAGGAGTTGCACATCTGGGTGCCGTTCCACTTCTTCCCGGCCGGCCCGGAAGCGCCCGCACCGCCGCGGCGGGACAAGAAGCGCAACCCATTCAACGTGGTGGCGAACTCAAAACGCGTACAACGCCTGCTGGTCAACGCGCTCAAGACACGCAATCTCTATCGTGTAGGGATTGCGCTTCACACGTACGCGGACAGCTGGGCGCACCAGCACTTTAGCGGCCGCAACGAAGCGTGGAACCGGCTTGACCCCAACTCGCCGCTTCCGCCCATTGGGCATGCCCAGGCGTTACGTGATCCTGACGGGCTGGACGTGCACTGGTCCGACCCACGTCTGGCCGGCGAAGCGGCCGTTGTGGACAACCGGGCGCGGTTTATGGCGGCGGCCGGAAGGATCTATCGCTACCTGGCCACCTATAACCGGCGGTCGTTTGCGGACGAGGAACTGGTGCTGGACCGGCTTGCGGAAATGCTTGGGCGTCCCGGGGAGAAATCCCGGACCGAGCGCCGGAACGAGTTTGTCATTGCACTGGATGCGGCGCCATACCGCGCGGTGGAGTGGCGCGCGGAGGCGTTTGAGATAGACCGCGCTGATGAAGAGTTATCCGGCTCAACCATGGACAAGCTGGCCTGGATCAAGGATGAGATCCTCCACAAGAGCGAGATTGCGGAACGGCGCAGGCGAACGGCAAAGCCGCGCTTCTTTAGCAGCAATCTCTTCATGTGGGACCAGGCCGCCCGCGGGCACTTTGGCGACGCAGTAGAGATTCTCTCAGACCTTGTGTAACTCCTCCAGAAGCGCCGAGTAGGTTCGTGGCTCAATCCGGCCGGGGTCAACGCCCAGCTCCGCCATCAGCGAGCGCAACCGCGCGTGCCACTGAGAAATCACCGCATCCGCCTGCTCACCGTCGCCCACATCGTCCAGGACCACCTCCAGCTCCAAGAACGTGCCGAGTGAGTCCACCTCAGTTAGTTCCACATGTACTGCCGGCTCATCCGCTTCGCGACACGCGAAGGCCACGCCGCGCTTGCGCTTCCGGAGGTACTCGCTGCACCCCACTCGCTGCGCCAGCTCCACAAACGCCCGCGGGTTGTCCACATGGAACTCGCGCTCATCGTTCGCTTCACCTCCGCCCACCAGTCGCTTCTTCTTGAAGGTGACGGTGGCGGTCTCCTCATCAATCCGCAGCCGAAAGTCGTTGTGCCTGGTCCCAGAGGCGCCGGTAAAGTACCGGTCCTCCTTGATAAACTCCCGCAACCGCCGGCAGCGCTCCTCCAGCAGCCGCTCGAGCGCGGGGCGATCATCCACGTACGCTTTGATCTCTACCTCAATGGCCATCTTCGCCCTCTACTCGAAGACCACGGTCGTCTTCCCCCGCACATCGGGGCAAGAGAACAGCTCGAGGAGCCCGGGTCTCAGCGGTTGGCATCTCGCCGCCGAGTATACCGGAGACGTCCGCGAGCGACCATTCAATTCCCGCTTCGCAAACAGATTCCTCATGGAGGAATTTGTCACTATTGCTTGAATTCGGCACGCCGCGCCCTATACTTGTGGTAACGGAGCTCCGTCCCCGCACCGGCCCAGCGTTCCTGGGTCGATGCAGGATTGGTGTCACAAATGGACAAGTGCGGTGTTTCACCGTGTGTGAGAGGGAGGGGCCACGGCTTCCAACCCGCCGCATCACATCTTTAGCTTCTGGAGGAGTAACATGAATAGGAAGAGACTCTGGTGGGTCTTCCCCCTGGTCATTGCGGTCAGCCTGCTGCTGATGGCGCAAGAGTGTGAGAT
>CAYTGY010000580.1:0-1963 GCA_964437265.1 uncultured Spirochaetaceae bacterium
AGATGGAAGGCGAAGGCGGTGCGCTGTTGCAAGAGGCGTCGCTGGGTGTGCCCTTTGATCCGGAGGTCATGAAGCGAGTGGCGGCACGGCTACTTGTGGCTGCCGGAGTCACCTTGCGGCTTCACTCGCTGGTGGCCGCACCGGCTCACGATCAGCGGCGGGCAACGGCGGTGGTCCTTGAGAGCAAATCCGGCCGCCAGGCCATCCGTGCCCACGTCTTCGTTGACGCAACCGGCGACGGAGACTTCGCCGCCGGGTGCGGCGCGCAGTATGAGACGGGGCGCCCGGAAGACGGAGCGCTGCAGCCACTCACCATGGTCTTCAGACTGGGCTATGTGGACCTACGCGCAATGCAGGGCGCCCACGACCCGGAAGGTGGGTACGTGGTGACCAACGTGCGGGAGCGGCTGTTGCGCGCCGAAGAGAAGGGGACGCTCCCAAGCTTTGGCGGGCCGTGGATCATGAAAGGAAGCACGGTGCGCGACGGAGAAGCGTTTGTGAACATCGTCAGGTTGTGGGGGTCGGCGACGGATGTAGAGTCGATCTCTGAGAACGAGGTCACCGGCCGCGAGCATGTTGCCGCGTTTGTGGATTTCTTCAGGAACAACATAGACGGTCTTCGCAACTGTCATCTGATTGACACCGGAGCACAGATTGGCGTGCGGGAGACGAGACGCTTTGCCGGCGACTACACGCTTGACCAGGACGATATTCTGAACCAGCGGCGGTTCGAGGATTCGGTTGCCGTGGGCGGGCACATCATCGACATTCACGCTCCGGACCGCTCGAGCGATCAAGTGCGCCAGTCGGTACCGGCGTACCAGATCCCGTTCAGATGCCTGATCCCCTCGGGGCTGGACAATGTGCTTCTGGCCGGCCGGCCAATCTCAGCAACGCACGTTGCCCACGCCTCCACGCGAGTCATGGGCACCTGCATGGCGCTTGGCCAGGGCGCTGGCGTGGGCGCTGCGCTTGCTGCCGGATCCGGTGGTGATACGCGCGGCATCAGCACCACGGAGCTGGTACGTAGGCTCGGCGATATGGGCGCGATCCTGCAGTAGCCGCGCTACACGTCAGCCACGCGTCCGGCCTTGATCACCTGCACCACATTGAGCTCCTCATCAAGTAGGACAAAGTCGGCACGCTTGCCGACCTCGATACTCCCCAGATCATCCTCCAACCCCAACAGCCGTGCCTGGTTGGTAGCGGTCATCCGGACCGCCTCCGTCATTGGCACACCCCACTCGCCGGCGAGCAGGCGGAAGCTCCGGGCAATGGTGCTGACACTTCCGGCGAACGCCGAGCGGTCCGCGAGCCACGCAACGCCATCGTCTACCACCACGTCTAGCTCACCAAACCGAATGGTCCGGTCCGGGTCCTCCGGCAGCCCCGCGGCACGGTTCGAGTCGCTGACAATCACAATATCATCAGGATTCTTGTTATGCCGCAAGAACCGCCACATAGGCTGTGTCACATGGCGGACGTCAACAATCGCCTCCACGGTGACCCCAGGCGTCATGAGCGCCATTTCAAGCATCCCCAGGTGCTTGTACCCATTGACACGGTGGAATGAGCTGTTCATTGAGAAGAGGTGGGTTACGTATCTGAGACCGTCTTCGAACGCTCGGGCAATGAGGTCGTCGGTCGCGCGGTCGTGTCCGCAGGCGGCAATGATGCCCAGGTTATTGAGCAGCGCCAGAAACTGCGGAGATGATTCGTAGTGGTAGCTGAAGGTGGCCATCCGCACCAGATCATGGTTGGCGCGTATCAGGTGGAAGTCACGCTGGGCCGGGGCGTGCATGTAGGAAGTGTTTTGCGCGCCGGCCTGCTCCGGCGCGAGCCACGGCCCCTCTAGGTGGATCCCGACCAGCGACGCAGCCCTGCCCTCCTGCGCCTGCGCAACGTTCTCAGTAGCATATTCACGCGCCGCGGATAGCACGCGCTCAACCTCCTCCAGCGGAGC
>CAYTGY010000581.1:0-1958 GCA_964437265.1 uncultured Spirochaetaceae bacterium
GTCGGGGGGCGGCCCCGGTTTGAGATCAACGAGGATGGTACTACGACCCATCTGGCCAGCGCCGATGCGATCGCGGTTGACGAGAACGGCTTGGTGTTCGTGGGAAGGCGGATCTTCAAAGGCGCGGACCACTCGCAAGGGATTGTGTCTCGCATTGACATTCACGACGCCGAGCTTACCTATGTGGCAAGCATAGCTACTGACGCGTCACCCGTGTGGATGGATGCTCAGTTCGGGGTACTGGTATTCTCCTGCGGATACTTCGGCCCGCCCGCGCTCCGACGGATTCGGTACGGAAGCCTCTTTGAAAAGCCCGAGAGGTGATGCACGACGGCATACGTTGCGACTGGGCGCCCTGGACAGCGCCGGAAGTGGATGCGGAGATTGAAAAGCGTCGGATCTACGACATGTGCACCAACGGCGACATGGAGCAGTGGTACTTCTGTTCTTGGGACCGTAAGGGCACCTGTTGCTTTGTCCTGAGTTGCAGATGATACCGGAGCGGCCGACTCACGTGCGCCGACGCCACAGACACGGCAGAGTAGTCTTTGGCGCGCTCATGGTGGCTTTCGCTTCATTTCCCCTCTCCGCGGGAGTTTCGTCGCTTCGCATCTCCTCCTTGTGGATTCGCGCACCTTCGTGGTTGCCGACATAGAAAACGTTGCCGCCTATTTGGTGGCAAACGGCGAGTTTGAGCGTATCACCAGTTTCGGGACTGGGGCTGGTGAGGTGGTCAAGATCACGGACATACAACGGGAAGCAGATGGTTTCGGCGTCGTCTGCGCAGCTGCACAGAAACCATGTATTCTGCACTTCGCGTCCGACGGCTCGTATCTCGGAGAGACGGTGCTCGCCGGTGGTGACAATCGGTGAGATGATGCATCAGAAGTATCGCATCCCGGAAGAGTTCCGAGACATGGCAACGGACTGCGTCAGCTGGACGCAGTTGTTATGTTGAATCACTCCGCTTTGTTCAGTAACTCCATCAGCGGACGGTTGATGTAGATGGTCTCCTTCCAAGCCTTGTAGGAGCCGAGTATGCCAATGTCTTCGAGCTGTTTGAGGTACTTGCTCGCAGTCCTACGCTCGGCGATGCCGTGATTCACCAGGTTCTCGATCTTGACGTAGGGCTGAACAAACAACAACTCGATCAGCTCCTTTGAGTACGTGGTTCGCGGAAGGGTCTGTCGTGTCATCTCGGTCGTCTGTTCCATTAGCGACACGATCGCCTGCGTAAGGTCCATCGTCAGCCGCGACGTCTCCTCTACGGCGGTGATCATGAACTCAATCCAGGGAATCCACGCGGAGTCAGTCCGTACCCGCTGCAGCAGCTCGTAGTACTGCGGCTTATGTCTGATGATGTACCGGCTCAAGTACAGAATCGGCGAGTCCAGCAGTCCACAGCGGATGAGATACAGTACATTCAGGATGCGGCCGGTTCGGCCGTTGCCATCGTAGAAGGGATGAATCGACTCGAACTGGTAGTGCATGACCGCCATCTTGATCAGAGGGTCGACGCCGTCGTCTTCGTTGATGTAGCGCTCGAGGTCCCGCAGTAGGTTGCGAATCACCGTCTCATCGTCAGGCGGCGTGTAGACGGCCTCTCCGGTTCGATCGTTTCGGAGGGCCGTTCGTGGCAGTGAGCGAATGCCGGCGGAGTTACCTTCAAGTTCCTCTTGGATGGCCACGATTGTCCGAGATGTGAGAAGACCGGTATCTCGGAGGTGACGGTACCCTGTCCACACCGCGGATCGGTAGTTCAGAACCTCTTTCGTTTCCGGAGTCACCTGCCTGTCGTCGGCGGCAAGCGCGCGATAGAGTTCATCCTGCGTTGTAATGATGTTCTCGATCTCGGAGCTGGCACGCGCCTCTTTGAGAACGATGGTATTAAGGAGTATCGTCTCGTTCGGAAGCAACGAGCAGTACCCTTTGAGCCGCGCCAGTTCGCGGTTGGCAGA
>CAYTGY010000582.1:0-1957 GCA_964437265.1 uncultured Spirochaetaceae bacterium
CGGGCATCCTGTTACTCATCAGTTGCTCCTCGCACGCGGTCGAAGTTCTCCCGGATCCAGTCGACATCCGGCACAATGAAGGGTTTGAGCGCGGTCCCTTCGGTGTCTACGTAGCCGAACTCGATCATCTTCCGCGTTACCTCGCGGTTGATCACCGGAATCATCGCGTCAATCTCCGTCCGTACCGACGTGTTCCGCGTCGCCGAGTTGATCCAGATATCGCTCAATCCTCGCTCCAGCATGTATTGTGCGGGGGTCCGCGGCACGTCACGCTGCCACCTGACCTGTTCCAGGATCACCTCCTTGTCTTGGGCTTCAATGGGTGCATCCGCAAGAGCGTTGAGATTGGCGGAGATCCACAGGTACTCGGGACCGTAGGTCGATTGGAGCCGGTACCCAAAGTCTACCTGGGTCTCCGTGGTGAGCCACCATTTCAGGTACTCCCACCCCGTCTCCGGGTTGGGGGTGTCCGCCATAATCAATGCCGCGACGCCGTTTGCGATGAACCATCGCTGTGGCTCGCCCGTCTCGTCCGGAACACCGGGGTACGGTGCCAACGCCCACTGGCCCTTGAGCTCAGGCGCCGCGTACTTCATCTGGAGATAGCTCTGTGAGTCCACAATCCCGGCCGGAATGACGCCAAAGCGGAACGAGTTGTAGAAGCTGGGCACCTGCTCCTGGAGTGCGTAGAGGCTGAACAGCTCGCTGAGGTACGTGAGCCCCTGGACCGTGCGCGGGTCGTCAAGGCTTACGGAAAGCCCGTCGGGATTGTACAGACGCCCGCCAAACTGATAGACAAACGGACTGGTCTGGTAGAACCACTTGAGCGTGGGCAGCCCGCCTGCGATGGGGTGATAGAAGTTCATCCCGTAGCGCTGGAGCACGGGCAGAATCTCGAGCACCTCTTCCCACGTGTTCGGAGGGGTCAGCTCCAGCTGCGCGAAGATGTCGGTGCGATACACCAGGGTGTGGAAGTCCAGTGTTTCCGGGAGTGCGTAGACCTCCTCGTTCAGCACATACGGGACAAAGGCGCCGGGCGAGAACTGTGAGGCAAAGCTCCAGAAGTCGTCGAACCGGCTGAGCTGCAGGCTTGCCCCGCGGATAGCAAGATCAAAGGGAATATAGCTCGGCAACCCCATCGCAAGATCCGGCGTGCGGTCCGCGGCAGTCGCCAGGATGAGGCGGTTTGGCTCAGGCATCACGGAGACCTTCACCGGAACTCCGGTGCGCCGGGTGAAGTCCGCGTCTGACAACTTCTGCTGCAGGTCGATGTGCGTTATGGGGCGCGTCACCCACACGTTGAGCTCGTCCTCCTCAATCCGGTTGACGTACTTCTCGTTTGTAAAGGTGGACACCAGTTTCTCAAACCCCCCGGTAACACGCCGCACCACCCGCGCGGTGTCTCTGCGGGGTTGCGGAGTGACCTCCAGAATGATGGTGTCCAGACTCAGCTCACAGTTCTCGAGCAGATTGACCGTATCGCCAAGGATCTGGGTCACGGGCCTGTCATAGATGCTCGTCGAGTAGATATCCTGCAGGTACAGCGGGAGCTCGTCGGGATCCTTGGCCAGCTTTTCCAGCTTGAACAGCGCCGTCACCAACGGCGCCACCAGCGCTGAATCCCGGCCGTTGCGCGCATACGGTGCAAGGTCATCGATCATCGCGGAGACCAGCAGGTGATAGGCGTCAAGGTAGGCACCGGTATTCTCCAGGTAGTCGGTCAGCCGCCAGGTCCGCTCTTGGTCGATATCCCGCCCCGCAACCTTCATGATCTGGATGCCAAAGAAGTTCATGTGGGCAATGATTGTCTTGAGCGCCCGGATGGACTCCGCCACCGGCTCCTTTTCCGCACGCAGCGAGATGGTGTGCGTGCCCGCGGGCAGGAAGACGCGCAGCGGATTGTCCGACTCGTCGGAGAGTGTCTCGTGGCGCCATCCGGCGGAGCCGGTGGCAACAA
>CAYTGY010000583.1:0-1945 GCA_964437265.1 uncultured Spirochaetaceae bacterium
GCTTGTACACCATAGCCAGAGCAGATAGGATGCCCTTCAAGATGAAGACGATCACCATCTGGAATGAGTTTCGGCACGAGCAGAACGACGATGAGGTTCGTTCGGTGTACCCGGACGGTATTCACGCTGAGCTTGCCCGCCGGCTATCGGGGCCCAATCGGACCGTCAAGACCGCTACCCTGGATGAGCCGGAAAACGGCCTGCCGGAGTCGGTCTTGGCTGAGACCGATGTGCTCCTCTGGTGGGGACACATGGCACACGGAGAGGTGGCCACGGAGACCGTGGACCGCGTACAGAAGCGTGTCCTTGAGGGCATGGGGCTCATCGTGCTGCACTCGGGTCACTACAGTTTGCCGCTGAAGCGGATGCTGGGTACCGGTTGCGGGCTCAGCTGGAGAGAGATTGGTGAGCGCGAGCGCATCTGGGTAGTGGACCCAACGCACCCAATCGCCGCCGGCTTGCCTGCCTACATCGAAGTTCCGCACGCTGAGATGTACGGCGAGCACTTTGATGTTCCGCCCCCGGATGAGCTGGTGTTCATAAGCTGGTTCCAGGGGGGCGAGGTCTTCCGGAGCGGGATGGTGTGGAAGCGCGGACGCGGCAAGGTCTTTTACTTCCGTCCCGGGCACGAGACGTTCCCCATCTACAAGCAACCGGAGATTGCCACCGTGCTCTCCAATGCGGTGGACTACGTCACCTTTGCCGGGAACACCAAAACCACCGGGATTGGCGGAGCGCCCAACGTGCCGGAGCCTATTGAAAAGATCAGGTGACGAGGCGCGCTACGACTGTTGTGCGAGCAGGTCTTTGGCCAGGTCTATCTGGACCTCGTCGGCGACCTGCCGCTCAATCCGACGCCACCCAATTTCGCTGACCCCGGGCCACGTGTCAACCTCCACGGATACCTCGGACCTGCCAGGGGACGCATCCCCGTCGGCTGCGTGGAACGACACAACCTTGGCGCACACTGTGGCGAGCTGCGTGGGTCTGCCAAAGCTGAGCCGGAGTGCGGCCGGAGATAGCTCTCCGCGATGCACGCTCACCGCGCCTGCCAGATAGTCGTTCGACTCACCATCATCTTCCCGGTATACAAACGACTCGGTGGTCTCTGCCGGAAAGACCTCCAACGTGAGCCGCGTTTGGTCTAGCTGACCGGTATGGTGAATCTCTGCGGATACCGGAACCACCGCTCCCGCACGTACGAACAGCGGCACCTGATCAAGCGGCGCGGCCACAATGTAGAACGCCTGGCCTGTGTATGATGCGCCACTGCGGTAGTCGATCCAGGTCCCGGCCGGAAGATAGACCATCCGTTCACAAGCACCCGGCTCCGTTACTGGAGCCACCAGCAGATCCTTCCCCAGTGTGAACTGATCATTGACCGCGAACGCGCGCGTGTCCTCCGGCCAATGCCGGAACAGCGGGCGCATGAGCGGCACGCCGGGAAAAACCCCGTGAATCCACATATGACCGTCCGCTGTCCTCAGACGTGCACCGGTCTCTTCCGGCTGCACTGATACAACCGGTCAAAGGGGAGAGAATGCTGAATCCATAGAGGGCTCAGGATGACATTTTTCTGAGCTTTGGTGCAATCACCGCCTGGCAGTAGCCGGCGTGGGGATTCCGGTCAAAGTAATCCTGGTGGTACTCCTCAGCGCGGTAGAACGCTGAGAATGAAGCCAACTCGGTCACGACCGGGTCATTCCATTTTTGCTGAGCTTCGGAGATCGCCGCCTGCGCTTCTTCTCGCTGGCGATCATCATGGTAGAAGATCACGGAGCGGTACTGCGTACCGACATCTGCCCCCTGGCGGTTGAGTGTCGTGGGATTGTGTGCCCGGAAGAAGAGGCGCAGGATCTCTGCATATGAGATCTCCTCCTGGTCGAACTCTATTTGAACAACCTCCGCGTGTGCGCTTTTTGCACCGCGTAGCGTTGTGGGATAG
>CAYTGY010000584.1:0-1928 GCA_964437265.1 uncultured Spirochaetaceae bacterium
TCCGTTTGACGGCTGACGCACAACGCAGATCAGATCCAGACCTGCAGAATCACTGCGGCAACAACCATTCCGGCAAAATCGTAGCCTTTGTTGATCGCCAGCAGACTGAACGTCCGGTCCTCGTACGCGTAGTGAACAATGGTTGGCAGCAGGCTGAACGCGAACCAGACGACTGTTGCCACGAAAATCGCGTCCAAGACTCCGGTTGTCCCGAATACACGTAGCGCAACCGAGATTCCGTACGCGATCAGCAGCTCGCAGATGAGCGACACCACGTAGTCAACAGGATTGCTCTGCAGCTCATCCTTCGATTTCCCAATACCCGCCATCCACGGCGTGGCGAACGCGCCGTACCAGACCGCGCCAATGACGAAGTACGCGACGCCGGCCACCAACGTGGGCAGCCAATACAACTGGAAAACACTGAAGTCCATTCTTCCCTCCTTGGATCTTGGGACACTCGGACCGCCCCGACGGTTTCTGATCCAAATTGAAAGGTACTGCCGTTGCAACTCCCCGTCCGGTTTTGTATCTATTGTGGTAAGCGCCACTCCGCAAAGACGCGATCACCATGCTGCACCAGAAGGAGCCACCCACCATGTCTTCTACCAATCACCCGCAACCCGTCACACCGTCCCGGCATACGCTGAGAGAGCTGTTGGACCAGGCCGCCGAGCGCTTTGGCGACCGGCCGGCGCTGCGTAATCTGAAAGGAAGCGCGTACTCGTACCGCGAGGTCGCCGCGCGCGCGCGGGCAGCCGCCGCACACCTATCCTCCATCGGGGTCGCCGCGGGAGACCGCGTGGCCTTGGTGGCGCCAAACGCCCCGGAATGGGGGATCTGGTACCTGGCAATCACCTCAATGGGCGCGGTCGTGGTCCCCATCTTGACCGATTTTGGTCCCGATGACGTTGATCGGATACTCGACCACGCGGAACCGACCGCCATCATCACCTCCCCCCAGACCGCACGGCTCGTCACCGCGCGCACCGAGCCCGAGATTGATCTCTTGTCTCTCGCCGAGCTCACCGACTCGAGTGCCCCGGATCCTGAGCCGCCGTACCCCACGCTCGTGGGCTCACCCGAGTGGCCCGGCACGGAGCCCGAGGCGGATACGCTGGCCGCGATCATCTACACATCAGGGACCACCGGAAACCCCAAAGGGGTGATGCTCAGCCACCGCAATCTCACGGCAAATATGGTTGCCGCGCGGTCGCTGGTGGACATTGGGACCAAGGATCGATTCCTCTCCGTGCTCCCGATGGCTCACACCTACGAGTGCACCATCGGATTCCTGGTTCCTTTCTCATGCGGAGCCACCGTCACCTACCTGACCGGACCACCGGCAATCTCGCGGCTCCTTCCGGCGTTGGCGGAGGTGAGACCGACCATGATGCTCACCGTCCCGCTGATCATGGAGAAGGTCTACAGTGGGCGAGTTGCGCCGGTTCTGGCTAAGCTTCCGGCCTGGCTCGCAGGTCTCAGACCCCTCCAGTGGCTGATCCATCGAATAGCGGCACGCAAAGTGTATGCGGCGTTTGGCGGGGCGTTGCACTTCTATGGCATAGGCGGCGCACCCCTTTCTCCGAACGCGGAACGGTTTATGCGTGACGGACGCTTCCCCTACGCTATTGGCTACGGGCTGACTGAGACCGCTCCGCTGCTTGCCGGCACCAACGCCCGGAACACCCGTTTCCGCTCCACCGGACCGGCGGTCCCTGGAATAGAGCTCAGGCTTGGCTCGGTCACCACCGGGATCCCGCTGGAGCCGGGCGTTGGTGAGATCCAGGCCCGCGGCCCGAGTGTGATGATGGGCTACTATCGGAACCCGGACGCTACGGCGGAGGTCTTCACGGAGGACGGCTGGTTCCGGACCGGCGACCTGGGATCCTTTGGCAATGATGGCTACGTCTTGTCCGGGGCCGGAG
>CAYTGY010000585.1:0-1926 GCA_964437265.1 uncultured Spirochaetaceae bacterium
CGCTGCACGGGATCACCGCGGACCGCTACCGGCTGCTGGCCGTGGTGCTTGATGAGCTGCAGCTCCAGCTTGCAGAGCCGGCGTGGCAGCCGCGTCTCCATGCCCGGCTGTGGCGTTGTGGGCGTGAGGTGCGTCTCACCGCGCCGGACGGTACGGTTCACCGTGGGGTGGTAGCCGGTGTGGACCGCGACGGCCGTCTGTTGCTGAAACCGTCCGGCCTGCCCGCCGGCGACCGGCCGTCGCGGCAGGCCTTTGCCGCCGGACGTCTCGCCCCGCCCGGCGGCCGTGTGGTACCATAGCGCTATGCGTCACCCGCCGGCTCGCACGCTGGACTCTGCGCGCTCGGTTGGCGTGCTGGTTCTGCTCACTGCGATCGGGTATCTGGGCAACTATGCTCGGGTACCACTCTTTTTCAACGTCGATTTTCTCTTCGGAAGCCTGTTCGCATTGATCATTGTTCAGGTGTACGGGGTGATTCCCGGTATGGTCGCCGCCGCGATCATCTCCACCCACACCTATCTGCTCTGGCAGCATCCGTATGCGGTCGTCATCATGACGCTTGAGGCCGGCTTTGTGGGTATGCTGATGCACTACCGCGTGCGCAACATCGTGGTCGCTGACGCGGTCTACTGGCTGATCATCGGCATGCCGCTGGTTGGGCTGTTCTACCATCTGGTCATGGAGGTCAGTCCGCCCAGCAGCTATCTCATCGCGTTCAAGCAGGCGATCAACGGCATTGTCAACGCGGTGCTCGCGTCTGCCGTGGTGGCTGCCGTGGACCAGTTCACGCCGTGGATCTCCGGACGCACGGACCGTCGCGGCGTTGGGTTTCGGGAGGTCCTTTTCTTGGTGATGGTGACGCTGGTGCTGGTGCCGGCCGTGCTGATCATGGTCGCCACCGCCCGGCAAGAGATGACGCGCGTAGAGGAGAGCGTGCAGCAACGCCTGTCCATCACCGCCGCGGCCGCCAAGCAGTCGGTTGAGGATTGGCTCACGGAAAACTTCCAGACGTTGCGATCCCTTGCGGTCATCTCTGAGTTGGTCCCTGACAACCAGATCCCGCAGGTTACCGAGGAGGCGGAGCTGTTGCTTGAGGCTGATCGCGATTTTGACGCGATCACCGTGGTAGGAGATAACGGCGATCTCATTGCAATGACGCCCGAAGCGTTTCCTGCCCTCCATGGTGTTGACTACACCGGTCTTCCGTATTTCTCCCGACTCATTCACGGCATGTACGGTGTTGCATCGAATGTCATCGTACCGGCTGGTGACGCTCAGGGCCCCGCACAACCAATTGTCACACTGGCGGTCCCGGTCCAGCGCGGCGGCGGTTTCCGGGGAGCCGTCGTGGGGCTGGTCAATCTGGAGCGCCTGGCTGAGGTGCTGGAACGAATCACGAGCGACTGGCGGATCAACGCGGTGATCATTGACGCAAACGAGCGGGTGGTCGCCTCCACGGATCCCGAAGCCCGGTTGTTCTCCTCCTATCGTCGCCACCGGGGCGAAGGGGTCACCTATCTGGACCGTTCGATGTACCTCCGGCTGGCCGGCGTAGATCCGAATGTCTCCATCATGGAGCGCTGGCAGGACTCCGAGTATGGAACGCGGGAGCCGCTGGGAAGCGGAGCGGAGTGGCAACTGATCCTGCGGGCGCCGGTCGCGCCGTACCAGGATGAGCTGAATGATCGCTATCGGCGGCTGCTGATGGTCATGCTGGTCTTGGTGATTGTCACCATCGCCCTGGCGTCTCTGCTCAGCCGGTGGTTGATCTCAAGCATCGCGGATCTCAACGCCGTCACCCGGGGCTTGCCGGAGAAGGTTACCCGCAACGAACGGCTCAGCTGGCCCAGGAGTTACATCGCGGAGATTGACTCGCTGATCCACAGCTTCAAAGTCACCACCAGCCACTTAAGCGACAGCTTCTCT
>CAYTGY010000586.1:0-1918 GCA_964437265.1 uncultured Spirochaetaceae bacterium
GTGCGGGAGACCGCCGCACGTTCGTCCGTTGCCCCGAGCGAGCGCAACGCTTCCAGAAGCCGTGTCTGGTCCGTGGTGAACGGCTGTTCAATCCGCGGATACTCGCCCATGGAGACAATCATCATCTCCGTGTCTCTGCGGCTTGCGCTGATCCGCTCGCGAGCGCGGTTCTTTGCCAGGTCCAGTCTGGTGAGTGAACCTTCGCTGACCCCCATGCTGGCGCTGCGGTCAACCACCAGCACCAGCCGGCCGGGTCCGCGTACGGCGGCCGATGAGAGAAACGGTTCACCGACCACCACGGCTGCCGCCACGATTGCCAGAACCTGGAGTAGCAGGTTGAGGTTTCGCAGCAACCGTGGCGTGAGCCGGCGGCTGGACTGATCACGGATATCCTGCCAGAGCAGAATGGAGGATACCGTCCGGCGACGGCGCTCACGCCTGAAGAGATGAAGCAGCACCACCAGCGGGATCAGTAACAACAGATAGAGCCCAGCGGGCGCAGCAAGCGTCATCTGACAAACACTCCTCTTCGAAGGTAGGAGAGCACCACCTCCTCAAACGGGATTGCGGTGGAGGTACGCAGATACTCAATGTCGTGGCTCAGGCAGAAGCTCTCTATCCCTTCCAGGTATGTTGTCAGTCGCGCCCGGTACTCGCCAATCGTCTCCGTGTCCACGGTCAGTTCCGCCTCTGAGTCGGTTTCCATGTCGACCAGTCGGTACGGTCCACTGAACTGTGGCGCCAGCTCGTCCTCATGCAGGATCTGAACAACCAGGACGTCGAATCGACGGTAGGTAAGCGCACGAAGCCCCCGTTGGTATCCAGCCGGATCCAACAGGTCGGTTATCAGAATCGCCAGCCCCGGTCGTCTGGTTCGGACCGAGTAGTCGGTCAGGCTCCGGTTGAAGGCGGTCCGGCCCGAGGGCTTGAGCGAATCAATGTAGTCAAAGAGCGTGAACACCTGGCGCTTCTGGCGCACCGGTTGCATGGAGTGCTCAATGCCCTCCGCAAAGGCGCTTACGCCTACACGGTCCAGGTTGTTGACCGCCAGGTACCCCAGCGCCGCGGCCACCCGCTTTGCGTACCACAGTTTTGACGGGTTTCCGTAGTCCATGCTGCCGGAGGTATCCACAAGCAGATGGACGGTGAGGTCCTCCTCCGCCTTAAAGATCTTGACGAACAGCTTGTGCAAACGGCTGTAGATGTTCCAGTCCAGGTAGCGAAAATCGTCGCCGGGTTGGTACAAGCGGTAGTCGGCAAAGTCCAGGCCGGCACCCCTGCGTATTGAGATGTTTTCTCCACGCGTGGCGCCCATCCGGAGCCGGCGCGCAAGCAGCGAGAGCTGCTCGAGTTTTCGCAGAAACTCGTCGTCAAGCAGTCCGGCAGGCATACTATCTGCCAACCTCCGAAACCCGCTGTACAACGGCGTTGAGAATCGTATCCGGCTCCGCACCCTCGGCTTCCCCCTGGAAGCTCAGGATGATGCGGTGCCGCAGCGACGGAAGCAGCGCAGTGCGGATATCCTCAAAGCCCGGTGTGCTTCGCCCGTCCAGCAACGCAAACACCTTTGCCGCTAGAATGAGGCTCTGTGCGCCGCGCGGGCTGGAGCCGTAGCGGACAAACCGCTTGACCTGATCCAGTCCCTCCGGCCGATCCGGATGCGTGGCGTAGACCAGTCGGACGGCATAGTCCTTCACCGGCGTGGAAACCGGCATGACGCGGACCAACCGTTGGAGAGACATCACGCCGGCGGCGTCAATCACCTGCTTCAGCGGCGGCAGCTCTTCCCCCGTGGTTCGGTCTATGATCTCGTGCATCTCCGCGTGCTCGGGATACTCCACCCGCAGCTTGAAGAAGAACCGATCCAGCTGTGCTTCCGGCAGCGGGTAGGTTCCCTCCATCTCAATGGGATTCTGAG
>CAYTGY010000587.1:0-1917 GCA_964437265.1 uncultured Spirochaetaceae bacterium
TTGCCGCCATAGTTCGTAAGGTTTCCGGGTCCAGCGTCTCAATGGAGTCCTTCATGAGCTCCAGCGCCCCCAGGAGCCCCATAAATGGTCCACGCAGGTCATGTGCGATGACCCCAAAGAAGCGTGACTTGGTGGCGTTCAGCCGGTTGAGCTCCTCGCGCTGCCGCGTGATGGTCAGATGTGCATTGATCCGCGCAAGCACCTCTTCTTGCTGAAACGGCTTGGTGATGTAGTCCACACCACCTGACTCAAACCCCTCAACCTTGTCCTGAATGTCGGATAATGCGCTGATAAACAGCACGGGGATGTCCGCTGTGCGTGGGTCCGCCTTCAGACGGCGGCACGTCTCAAACCCGTTGATGCCGGGAAGCAGCACGTCAAGGAGGATCAACTCCGGTAGCTCGCGAGACGCCAATTCCAGAGCGGTTTCGCCGTCCTGGCTCACCAAAACCACGTATCCCACGCCGTCAAGGTAGTTGAAGAGCACGGCCAGGTTGTTCGTGTTGTCATCCACAATGAGCACCCGCGCTCCGCGCAGATCACTACTCATCGGTACACTCCACACACTCGTCAATGACACGGCGCAGCCGGCTGATCTGGAAATCGCGGGCCAGTTCAATCACCTTGGCGGCAAATCCAGCATACCGCTGGTCAAGGAGCGGAAGACGCTCCGCCTCGCTCACCACGGACCGAATGTCGCCACTGTTGACCGCGCGGCGCAACGGCTCCAGCGACTCCGGCGGCGGCTGGTTGACGGGCCGGTCCACGGCCGGCGGCGCGACGGCCTGCTCGGCATAGCTCCACTGGAGATCCAGATGGGTCCGAAGCTGATCCAGCAGATCGCTCTCGCTGAACGGCTTGGGCAGAAAGTCGTCAAAGCCCACGCGAAGGCACTCTTCGCGGATCGCGAGCGCAACACTGGCGGAGACCGCGATGACGGTGGTGTCTTTGAGCACCGCGTCATCCCGAATGAGTCGCACGGCTTCAAACCCGTCTAGGCCGGGCATCACCAGGTCCATCAGGACTATGTCCGGATGCTCGGCGCGCATGAGCGTAAGCCCCTCCTCACCGTCACTCGCCTCAACTACGGCAAAGCCCAACGGCACAAGCATCGCTTTGATGACGCTGCGGTTTTCCCCCTTGTCGTCAACAATCAGGATCCGCCGGCGACGGCCATGGTATGAGGTGACCACCCGGCGCATCCGGTCGTCGGCAGGCGTCCCAGGCGCCGGCGGCAGTGCGACATCGAACCAGAAGCGGCTTCCCTGACCGGGGGTGCTCTCCACGTGAACCTGACCGTCCATCATGGCAACCAGACGCTGGACTATCGCCAACCCCAGTCCGGTTCCCTCCTCGCTCTGCACGCGTCGCTCCAGTTGCTTGAACGGCGAGAAGATCTCCTCCAACTGCTCCTCCGGAATACCGCTGCCGGTATCCTCCACTTCAAAGCGGAGTGCCGCCTCTACCGGGTGAGCCCGCAGCACAATGGACCCGTGGTCCGTGAACTTGACGGCGTTGTTCAGGAGATTCAGCAGGATCTGCCGCAGACGCGTCTCATCACCAAGCACTGCCGTTGGCAAGGAATCGCCGAGCTCCCGGGAGAACGAGAGCCCCTTCGCCTGCGCCTGCAGCGTGATGAGATCACCCACGTCTTCCAGAAATGCGTCCAGGCGGAACGGAGCGATCTCCAGCACCAGTTTATTCGCCTCTATGCGGGAGACATCCAGAATGTCGTTGATCAGATTCAGCAGATGGTTCCCACTCCTCTCAATTATCCGCACCGCATCTCGGGTTGCCTGGTCCAGCTGGGTGTCTCTCTTCAAGATCTGGGCGTACCCCAGAATGCCGTTGAGCGGCGTCCTGAGGTCATGGCTGATATTTGCCAGAAACTGGCTCTTGGTCTGATTCGCCGCATCC
>CAYTGY010000588.1:0-1917 GCA_964437265.1 uncultured Spirochaetaceae bacterium
TTATGGCCGGAGCCGTACTGGCGATCATCCGGCTCCCGGACGCCAAGTCGCTGCGGATGCAGGACGCCCTGGGCGCACTGGTTTCTCCGCGGGATCTGCGGGCAATTCGTCTCCTTAACCGGCTCACCCGGTCGCGGACGGTGGGTGAGGAGCAGGCCGCAGTCCAGGCGCTTCGGAACAGCACCTCGCGGCTGCCGGCGGAGGAACTGGTGCGGCGGGTTGGCTCGCCAAGCATGGCCGTGCGGATGGAGGCAATCGGCGCGCTTAAGAACACGCCGCTGGACGGTGAGGCGGCGTCCGTCCTCATGGAGGAGGTCATGCGTCACCCATACACTACCGCTCACATGGCGGCGGAGATACTGGGTGACGCGGGCGCGCGGCAGGCCATTCCAGTACTCAGGGAGGCGATGGGCAGCAGTGACTACATGCTCAGGTCCAAGTCGATGGTCGCACTTGCGGTCCTGAACGACCGGGAGCGCATCCCCGCCATTGAAGAGACGGTGCGGTCTTCAGAGAACCCACGCGTGACCATCTACGCGGTCCGTGCGCTCGAACTGCTGGGCAGCGTGCAGTCGCTGGAGGTGATCATCAGCCGGCTGGACGAACGCACCGAGCCACCGGTGCGCGACCAGCTCATGGTGAGCCTCTCCGGGCTGATGGGTCTCCAGGAGTGGTTCTACCCGCTCTACGTGGAGTATCTGGAGGACCGGCATGCTGCGCTCAGGCAGCTCGTGGAGGAGGCCGCTCGAGATTCCGAACGGTCGAATGTGGTGACCCGGCTTCGTGAAGCCCCGGATGATTTCCCGGAAGCCGCCGCAGCGTACTTTGATCGGCATCAGTTCCTGATAGGAGAGTTTGATGCCGGGGCGGTGTTCGCCTCCGCGTTGCGGGGCGGCGGCGCGGGAACGCTGTTCCGCTTTCAGTTTCTGGTAGCGGCGGTGGTGTGCGCCGCCCGTCGCGGCGAGTGAGACCGGCTACGGAGAGGTACGAACGGTCACCGTGGCGCGACCACCGTCCCGGTGCTCGCCCCAAAGTGCAGCGCAATCAGGAGCGATTCCAGGATCAGCGGGGAGAGCCAGGTGGTGCTCTGGAAACGGACGGACGCGTAGGTTGACCCGGCAAGGACTATCGCACCCAGCACGGCGTGCGGCAGCCACTTCCGGGAGACAACTTTCCCGATTACTTCCATTAACGCAATTATCAGGTATTTGGAGGTCGATGTCAACTTGGGGACGCGTCCCGTCTGCTGTGCAAACTGCGGGACTCTACCCGCAAAGCGCGCCGCCTCGTTGACCACGAGGCGGCCGAGCGTGGGACAACGCGCTTGCTACTCGCCGGGCGGTTGCCAGTGAAACTCCGACGAGTAGGGGTGGCCCGCGTAGGTCTCGATCTCTACCCACTGGCCATCATCGGCCTGGTAGAGCGCGAATCCGAACTTACTTACCTGTGCAAAGAGGAAGAGCCGGCCTTTCTCAAAGTCATACCGAAGTGTACGTGGGCGAGCACCTTGTTCGGCAATCATGACCTCATGCGAGCCCGGGGTCAGTTTGATCACCGATCGTATGATCCCGATCGTGCTTTCTCCATCTACTCCTCGATAGTACATGTTGGGCAAGTACAGCCGAGCCGAGTCCGAGTTCTCGAGCGACCGTGCTCCGGAGGAATAGTACCGCGCGTCCTTTGTCTCGACTCCTGATACGGGATGCGCTTCGCCAAGTGTCTGACATCCAACCAACGCAAATGCGTATGCAATGCAGAGGGCAAGCGAGGCCGCGGCGGTGCGATTTGGGAGACTCTTCATCTTGATTACTCCTTAACTCAACTATTCGATCGTCAGTATCCGTGAATGCGTATCTGGAAAACCATCAATCAGCGCCTGAAAACGCTCGACTGCCGATTTCTTGATCCTTGCCTGCG
>CAYTGY010000589.1:0-1915 GCA_964437265.1 uncultured Spirochaetaceae bacterium
TCAAGCGTCTGTCAATTGGCGATAAAGCTCCAGGTGTTCTTGGGCCTGTTTGGACGCGCTATAGTGCCGCTCGACGTGCGCCCTCCTAATGCACGCCGGGGCGCGGTACGTAGATGTGGCCGGCACCGGGGGGACCAACTGGAGCTCGGTTGAGAGCTACCGTACAAGCGGGGTACTGAAAGAATCCGCCAAGGAGCTCCATCACTGGGGTGCTCCAACCGCGCTCCTGCTGGCGGCCATGCAGGGCACATCGCTACAGGGCAGCATTCTCGCCTCCGGGGGAATCCGCTCCGGCATGGATCTGGCCAAAAGCCTGGCGCTGGGGGCGGTCGCCGTGGGAATGGCGCTCCCCTTCGCTCGGGCGATACGCGCCGGCGGCGTTGATGCGGGGGTCACGCTGGTAGAGACCATCAAGCGCGTGGTGCGGACGGTGATGGTACTCACCTCCAGCGCAACCATCGCAGAGCTCGCTGATGCACCGCTTGTGAAGAACAGCCTGCTAACACACGATATGCAGCAGCTTATGCACGCCGACGGTGCAGCACCGGTTGGCGGCCGCTCACGCACCTAGACACGCGGAGGCGCCCTATGGACATGCACAATGCTCGCGATCCGCGCCCAACGCTCCCGGCCGGTTTTCGCAAACTCTCCCGGACTGAGCGGTCGGCGCGTATGCTTGATCATATCCAGGCTTCGGCGCTGGAGCGCACTTTGGTGGCCCCGAGTGAGGATGCGCTGGAGCTGGCCGACGTCATGGTGGAGTCAGCCGTGGGCGTCATGGCGGTGCCGCTGGGAGTCGCATCCGGCGTGCTGGTTGATGGTGTCCGGGTGGATGTCCCCATGGCAACTGAGGAGCCTAGCGTCATCGCGGCGGCCACGTACGGCGCACGGATAGTCGCCGGCGCGGGTGGTTTCTCCACCTGGGCGGATCCGCCTATGATCACCGGCCAGGTGTTTGTTGAAGGATGTGACCGGGCCGCGGTTGGAACGTTGGAACGCTCCAGAGAGACCATTCTGGCTGCAGCGCGCGGTCCGCTCATCCGCATGGAGGCGCGCGGGGGCGGATTGCGCCGGCTGGACACCGCGTACCTGCCGGAGACCGGCCTTGTGCGGCTGCAGCTCCATATTGACGTCCGCGACGCCATGGGGGCAAACACCGCGGACAGCGTGGCGGAGGCGGTCCGTCCTGTGGTGGAGGAGCTCACCGGTGGGAGGGTGCTGATGGCAATCCTCACGAACAGCGGCGCCCAGCGCCGCGCCGGAGCACGCTTTGTTGTGCCGGTGAGCAGCTTGGCTCGCGGCGACTTTGACGGTGCTACCGCTGCCGCCCGGATTGAGACGGCGTCCCGGCTGGCTCAAGAGGATCCCAGCCGAGCGGTGACGCACAACAAAGGCATCATGAACGGGGTGACGGCAATCGCCCTGGCCACCGGAAACGACACGCGCGGGCTTGAAGCAGCCGTCCACGCGTACGCGGCACGGAGCGGAATCTACCGTGGCTTGAGCACGTTTACCGTTCGCGGTGAGATGCTTGAAGGGCAGGTGGAGCTTCCCATGCCGCTGGGAACCGTTGGCGGAGCGGCCGGAATGCATCCGGCAAGCGCCGCGTCCCTGCGGCTGCTTGGCTCTCCGGGCGCTACCATGCTGGCTCGGATAGCCGCGGCGGTGGGATTGGGGCAGAACCTTTCCGCGCTCTTTGCCCTGGTCACTGATGGAATACAACGCGGTCACATGCGGCTGCACGAGCGGCGTGTCGCCTGGCTGGCCCGCCTCAGCGAATCCGGCATCCCAGAACGGGACCGGCAATGAGGAGGCCCGCGTGCGCGTGACTGCTGTTGCATCACCCAGCCTGGCATTGATCAAGTACTGGGGCAAACTGCCGGGGGGTGACAATCTTCCCGCTACCTCCAGCCTG
>CAYTGY010000590.1:0-1656 GCA_964437265.1 uncultured Spirochaetaceae bacterium
TCCACCACCAGCCAAGACGTGGGATAGAGCGAGAGCTGAAGCTGGTTGAGCGCCGCGGAAAACGGTGTTCCGGGTATCATCACATAGTCGCCTGAGGAGTCAGGCTGATGCGTGATGCCGTTGTGCAGCGAAAACCGCTCATACGGGGCCGGAAGCGTATGCGCAAGCGCCCCCTCTACCTGCAGCTCCACAATGGATCCGTACACGGAAAGCCGCGGAGACAGCTCTACCGTCGCCTGAGGCTCCAGTCGGTCATCAAGCCGCGGACTCGTCACAAAGGAGAAGCGGACGCTGCTTTCGCCACCAAAGACGATCTCCTGGCCGATCAGCGACGGCGTCACCAACAGGAGCACGCCGGCAAGGAGCCTATCAACCGTGCGCGCGTGCGGACCCATCACAGGCTGCCGCGGTTGAAGAGGCGGTCTGGAATGTCCTGGCCGGAGATCGCCTCCTGCACGGTAAGCACGGTGTGCGTGCCCGCTGAGAGCGTGCTCATCTTGACCTGGCGCGGAAATGGTCGGCCCTGGAGGCTCATCTGCTCAAGCTGCTCGAACTGCCGCACCAGCTCGCCGGACTCGTTGAAGAAGTCCGCGCGGAGCAGCAGCCGGCTCTCCTTGGCCACATAGAGCACCTTCCGGGCGTAGTCGCCGTCACCGGAGACGGGAATCGCCTCCAGGACATAGGATACGGTGCCGCCCACGCGTGCGTCCGGCATCAGGCGTAACCGATAATCCTCTGGGTCGTAGTCGGAGAGATCCTCCACGGTGAAGTCGGAGTCAAAGAGCCGGTCGTTGCGGTTGCTGTCCGCCACGCGGCGAACGCCGGAGCTGGTCGCCAGCCACTGGTTGCGGCGATCATCTTCGGTGACGGTCAGGAACTTCATCCGGTTGAGAAACGCAGGAGAGACAATCTGCAGTAACGCCCGGTAGGAGTCGCCGGACTGCTCAATGTAGGCAGCCATGCCGCGGTCTTTGGTGCCGCGACGTTCGTGGATCTCCATGGTGAAACGCATTTCAAGCGACTGGAACTCGCCAAAGAGCGCCGCGTCTGAAAGGATCTGTTCCGGGGTCGGAGTGGAGTCGCTCTGTGCAGTCACGGGGCTCGCCGCAATAAGGGCCAGCAAGAACGCGGCAAGGAGGGTCACAACGGGGATTCGGCGATTCATGGTACGTCCTTCATGACAATGGGCCGGCAGAGCGGCCCATTTGGTTACGGTGATTACTTGACCTGAAAGTATAGCACGCCGGCCGTCCTGACAACGATTCTCGCGCCTTGGTATAGTGCAACCACTGTGAATGATCAACCAAACCGGGAGCACAACCATGGCTGCTCGAGCGCGCACTAAGTTCGTCTGCGGCGAGTGCGGCCACGAAGAGCCCAAGTGGCTCGGACGCTGCCCACAGTGCGGTGCGTGGAACACGTTTACCGAGCAGGCGGTGCCGGCCCGTCAGGGCCATACCGGATCCGTGCGCGCCGCGGGCGCGGGAGCGACCGGGCGTAGTGCGGTTCGCATGTCGGAGTTGGAAGCATCCGTGCAGGAGCGGCTCTCCACGGGGATGGCGGAGCTGGACCGCGTTCTTGGCGGAGGCATCGCAGCGGGGACCTCGGTGTTGATAGGCGGGGAGCCGGGAATTGGCAAGTCCACGCTGATGCTGC
>CAYTGY010000590.1:1666-1908 GCA_964437265.1 uncultured Spirochaetaceae bacterium
TGGCGGCGCAGATATCGCGCCGTCGCGTGCTCTACGTTACCGGTGAGGAATCCGCGGAACAGATCCGGCGTCGGGCGGATCGGCTTGGCGTCTCAAACGCGGACCTCTTCATCCTGAGCGAGCACGATCTAGAGACCGTGACGCACAGCGTGGCGGCGGAGAAGCCCCACATCATCATTGTGGACTCAATACAGACCATATCCAGCGCTGAGGCCGGGTCCGTCCCCGGGCCGCCCAACCAG
>CAYTGY010000591.1:0-1907 GCA_964437265.1 uncultured Spirochaetaceae bacterium
ACCATGTCTGAGAGGAAAGAGCTGGTGTTCTGGAGCCGGCCCGCGGTGATGTTCGCCATCTTGTACATCACCTTGATCGCCGCTTCGGGCTGATTGCTCATCAGGCTGAACATCTCGTCCCGGCTTAGGTAGAGAAGCTCTCCGCCATCCTCCATAACGCAGGTCGCGGACCGTGGAGCATCCTCAAAGAGCGCCATCTCACCAAAGAAGTCGCCGCGCCCAAGGCGTGCAACCTCTACCTCAGAACCGTCGGGGGCGTTGACCAGGACGCGAACGGTTCCGTTGCGGACAATGTAGAGGTCGCTGTCGCGGTCTCCTTGACGGAACACCGCCGCACCGGCTACCAGCTTGCGTTCGTCTAGAAACGCGCGGAAGACCTCCAGCTCGCTCTGCTCCAATGAAGAGACGATATCTACACTTTGAAGGAACTCAACGTCGCGCTTGCTCATGAGGCACCTCCACTGCCCCCGGGCTCCTGGATCACCCCGATGGACGTACAGTGAATCCGCTCTCCGCCCGCATCTCGCGCGGCAAAGAGCGATTCGTGCGCGCACTCCGCAAGGGCGTCTCCGGTGTCCGCGTCCTTCGGGTACCGCGCGACCCCCACACTGAAGGTAACCACCGGCGCCGGAGCTCCATCCTCTGCAGAGGATGCAGAGCCAATTGCTGAGAGATCCGTCTCTGTCATGGTGCGATGGATGAGCCGCGCCAGCTCAATCGCCTGGTCTTGGTCGCCGTCCGGGATCACAATCCCGTTCTCGTTGCCAAGGTAGCGAATGGCTATCACATCCTCAGGCAGGACTGCCTTCAGGCGATCCGCATAGAGCCGCAGGGCATGGTCACCTGCGTCGTGACCGTAGGTGTCATTGATGACCTTGAAGTTGTCCGGCTTGACCATCAAGAACGCCGCTCCGCTGCGGCACTTCTTGAGAATGCCGGGAAGCTCATCGGTAAGGTATCCGCGTGTGTACAGACCGGTGAGTTTGTCGCCGAATACTTGGTTGCGCAGCTGCTGCACCCATGCGGAGTTCTCACTTACCAGCCGGTTGGTGCTTCGGATTCGACCTGCCACCAGCACCAAGAGCTGGTGGAGTACCTTGGCGAAGGTCTTGGGATGCTCGTGAATGATCTCAGCCAGCTTCTTGTCCCGTGCCGGAAACGCGAGCAGCCGAGTTTGCCCGTCCGCTAGTGCAGTCGCCTCCCGCGGCTCTGCACTCATGAGGTCCTGCTCACCAAAACTCTCCCCGGCGACAAACCGGGCCAGGTCGATCTGCGCACCGTCGGGATCAGTCCGAACAATCCGGACACTCCCCCGCTCAATGACAAACAGCTCCTCCTCCGTGGTCCCGGCCTCATAGACCACTTCGCCGTCACTGAGGTCGCGGTGTTCACAGTTGGCACGGATGGTGTCCAGCTCGGCGTCCGTGAGGGTGGAGAAGATACCGACCGATCGCAGCAGTTCGCGTTCCGCCATATGCGGGTAAAGTATTGCCGGAATCGGACCTAAGGTACAAGCATGTGCTATGATCTGCCCATGGCCGATTCGCCCAATGCGCGGTCAGGACCCCGGGGTTCCGGCGCGCAACCCCAGTTTGACCCGTCGGTGTTCATCGCGCACGGCGCGGTGGTGCGTGGAGACGTCGCCATCGGGGCGCATTCGAGCATCTGGTACAACTGCGTGATTCGCGGCGATGTTCACTGGATCCGGATTGGCGAGCGTACGAACATCCAGGATGGGTCGATCCTCCACGTCACGCATGACACCCACCCGTTGCTAATTGGGGATGAGGTAACGTGCGGCCATGCGGTTCGGCTCCACGGCTGCACCATAGAGGACCGCTCGCTTATTGGCATTGGCGCCATTGTGCTTGATGGCGCGGTGGTGCGAAGCGGCTCGATGGTGGCGG
>CAYTGY010000592.1:0-1901 GCA_964437265.1 uncultured Spirochaetaceae bacterium
TGAGCGCTTCTTCGGGTTGGTTGAATTTGGCATATAGGTCGGCTATCTTTGATCTGAAGGATAGTTCGGGGATCAGTCCGTCAAATTGGCCAATCTGGTTGACGGTCTTGAGCTCCATGAGGGCAAGCTCATGCTTGTTCTCAGCCTCATACGCAAGGCCAAGGAAGTAGTGAGCGTCCGCGTTTCGGCTGTCTTTTGCGACTATCTGCTTGGCCGCTTTGACAACCGCGGCCGTCTTGCCCTGTTTGAGCAGCTTCTGAAGCTGGCTTACTCTGGTAGGAGTGATGATTGAGCGAACAACAAAGTACGCAACTACCGCAACGCCTATTCCGAGGATTACAATAGTGATGGTCAACCCCATAGCTCGCCTGATGTCCTTTCTTCGGATTCGTCTCTATTGGAAGATTAGTCACATTAGGGATAGCTGTCAAATCTCGGTTGTGCGGATTGTGACGGTCCTGGTCCTCTTCTTGGTGCTTCCGGGAGTGCTTGCCGCGCAGGACGGTCGTGGACTATTTGAGCTTGGCTCGGAGGCATTTCTGTACAATCGGCCCCGGGAAGCCGCCGGTTTGCTGGAGCGCGCCATTGAGGCGGAGCCCATGAACGGCCGCGCGTACCTATACCTTGCGGTATCCTACGAGCAGCTTGATATGTATGATCGCGCCGTTGCCACGCTCAACCGGTCGCTCACGGTCCCGGGCATTGACCGGGCTACCGTGCAATTCAACCTGGGAAATAACTATCTTCAGATGGGACAGCCCGCCCGGGCTGAGGAAGCGTACACCGCGGCAGTAGATCAGGCGCCGCTTACCGCCGCGCCATACCTCAATCGAGCGAACATCAGAGTGAATCGCGAGGCGTTTGCTGAAGCGGTGGAGGACTACCGCATGGTGCTCAGTCTGGAACCGAACCACCCGCAGCGGGAGCAGATTGAGCGCCTGATTGCACTGCTGGAGCAGGAGATAGAGCAAGAGCGGATCCGTCGTGAGGAGGAGCAGCGTCGCCTTGAGGAGGATCGTCGGTTGGAGGAAGAGCAGCGCCGGCTGGAGGAAGAACGACGGCTGGAAGAGGAGCGACGTCGTGAAGAGGAGCGCCGAGCGGCTGAGGAACGGCGCCGGGCGTTGCTGGACAACGTTCTTGATTCCATAGACAGCGCCGGTTCGGACACCACGAACATGTCTGCGGGAGGCGAAGAGATTGAGGACCTGGAAGACGAGGACCTGGACATTGCCGACTGATATTTGGGAGGGACGGTCGTGAGACTGGATAGACGAACACTCATCATCGGGGGCTCCGTTCTTGGCGTAATCGCCATTGGGGTCCTGATTTGGCTACTCTTTCCGCGCGGCCCGGGGGAGGTGCCCCCGCCGCAAGAGGATTCAGCCCGGGCAAACACGTTGGCACTGGCGCGCGAGTACTACGACTCCGGCGAGTACCAACGCGCCCTGGACTTGCTTGACCGGCTTCTGATAGAAGACGCCGGCGACGAAGAAGCGCGAACGCTCCGTCAGGATGTCTTGACCGCGAAGCGGGAAGCGGAGGAGGCCGCCCGCCTGGCGGAGGAGCGGCGTCAAGCTGAGCTTGCCGGGGATTCGGAGGCGGCCGCACGGGCCGCTGAGGCTCAGGCTCGCCGCGCGGAGGCGGAAGCGGCGGCCCGCGCCGCGGAAGCGGCCTCCCGCGAGCGGGAGGCGGAGATTGCCGCACAGCTGGCGGAAGAGCAGCGGCGGCGCGAGGCTGAAGCGGCCGCCCGGCGTGCGGAGGAGGAGCGTCAACGGCAGGAGGAGCTTGCCCGGCTGAGTGCTGAGGAGCGGGCAAAGCGCGAGGAGGCGGAGCGACTCCTTGAAACCGGCCGACAGGCGATTGCGGACGAACGTTTTGCGGACGCACGCAGCACCTTTGGC
>CAYTGY010000593.1:0-1899 GCA_964437265.1 uncultured Spirochaetaceae bacterium
GCACCCCGTACGGGAAATCATTGCAGGGAAACGGGTTGTCTTGGTTGACGACAGTCTGGTTCGCGGCACTACTGCGAAGAGCCTTGTCCGGTTGATCAAGGATGCCGGTGCTCAGGAGGTTCACCTGCGCCTCTCATCCCCGGAGATCCGCTGGCCCTGTTTCTTTGGTATTGACATACCCACCCGCTCCGAGCTCATTTCAAACCACCTGACGCCACAACAGATCGCGCACCACATTGGAGCGGATTCGGTGCGATTCCTTCCCGTAGCAAAGCTTCGCGAGTGCGTCCCCTCACCCAATGAGTACTGCTATGCGTGTTTCCAGGGGCGCTATCCGCATCCGGTTCCGCTCCGTCATGATGAGCTGGTGGCGGACTCACGAACGCCGGCTACATACCGGGAACCCACCGCACGGAAGACACGATGAGCACAACGAGTTCACCTGATCACTACTACAACTCCGGCCCCGCTACCTACGAAGCGGCCGGCGTCAGCATCTCCCGTGGTGATGCGTTTGCCCGCCACATTGCAGCGCTCAAGAGCACTGCAATCGGCTCCATAGGCGGATTTGCCGGGGTTACACCGCTCGACGTGTCGGGAATGCAGCAGCCGCAGCTGATGAGCACCACCGACGGCGTCGGGACGAAGATCCTTGTTGCGAAGGCGCTCAATCAGTACGGCACCATCGGCATAGACCTTGTTGCGATGTGTGTTAACGATCTTGCCGTCTGTGGTGCGGACCCGCTGCAGTTCCTTGACTACATTGCGTGTGGTCGAATCAACCACAGCGTGCTCGCGTCCGTGCTGGACGGAATTGTCTCCGGGTGCGAACAGGCGGGGTGCATTCTGGCGGGTGGCGAAACGGCGGAGATGCCGGATGCGTACCAACCAGACGACCTTGACCTTGCCGGTTTTGCGGTGGGCGTCGTCGACGCAAGAGACCGGCTACCTCGTCTGCACCAGATCCAGGCTGGGGACATCATCCTGGGCGCACCATCCAGCGGCATCCATTCAAACGGCTTCTCACTCGCGCGTCACGCGCTTGCTCACGATCACTCCGCGTGGGGGCAGCTTCTTGAGCCCACAATGGTCTATGTGCCGCTCATGAAGCGCATCCGCGGGAGTATCCTCTCCGCCGCCCACATCACCGGTGGCGGTCTCATTGATAACATCGCCCGCGTTCTCCCGGACACGCTGGCTCCCCGGCTTAGCTGGGATTGGCGCACTCCGGAGATCTTTGAGAGGATCGCGTCCGCCGGATCCGTTGCTCAGGAGGAAATGCGCGCGGTGTTCAACATGGGAGTGGGAATGGCCGTGATTGTTCGCCCCCATCACGTCGACCACGTCCTCCGGGCTGCAGCCGGCGGCTCAGACCGGACGTGGCGGTTGTTCGCAATCGGTGAGGTGGTTGCGCGTGGGTAAGGTCCTTGTTCTAGCCTCAGGAAGCGGGAGCAACTTCGAGGCCATTGTGCGCGCGTTCACTTCCACTCCACACGTGGTTGTCGGGCTGGTGTGCGATCGGGCCGACGCGCTCGCGCTTCAGCGAGCCGCACGCCTTGGCGTTCCCGCGGAGACGATCTCATATGCGCGCGGCAAGCCGGCTGCAGAGCAAGCGCTGGCGGAGATCATCGCGAGAAGCGCTCCAGATCTGATTGCTCTGGCCGGGTTCATGCGAATTCTCTCCGCAGAATTCGTCGCCGCCTACCCAAACCGGATCATCAACATCCATCCGTCGCTGTTACCGCGCCACCGGGGCCTCCGCGCTATAGAACGAGCGTATGAGAGCGGGGATGCGCGTCTGGGGATTACGATTCACGTTGTTGATGCCGGCGTAGACACCGGGCCCATCATTGAGCAGCACCACGTAGTGCGAGACCCCGAATGGTCATTGGAGGACGC
>CAYTGY010000594.1:0-1897 GCA_964437265.1 uncultured Spirochaetaceae bacterium
ACTTCTTTATTGACCATGCCACCGGGGTGGTTATTGGAGAAACTACCATCATTGGGAAGAACGTGAAGATCTACCAGGGCGTTACGTTGGGCGCGCTGAGCGTGAAGAAGGAAGAGGCCAACACCAAACGGCATCCCACCATAGAGGATGACGTAACCATCTATTCGGGCGCCACCATCTTGGGAGGCAATACCGTGGTAGGCCGCGGCTCGGTCATTGGCGGCAACGTCTGGATTGTCTCTAGTGTGCCGCCGGGGAGCACCATCTACAATAAGCTGGCGGAGCACGTGGTCAAACGTCGCTCCGACGCGTGAGGCTTTGTCACGCCGGCGGATCACCCGCCGGCGCCGGCGACGCGCGTTCGGTAGTCCAGGAATATCATTGAAGACTCGAAACCGGGGATGCCCTGCACCCAACTCAGGAACTTCTCCGCCTCATCGCGCACGGCAAACGGACCCAAGCGCAGGCGGTAGTACACGGTGTTCTCAAGGTCCTTGGTGGTGATGGTGGTGCCCAGTTGGTAGCTTCGCAGCGTTCGCTGCGCTTGCTCAACCGTATCCCGTGAGGGCGAGCTGATCATCTGGATCCAATAGCCATGATCCTGCAGGACCGCGGCAGAGGCCGTGCTGGGCGGCTCCGCCGCGCGGGCTGCCGCAGACGCTGCCGCGGCACGCTCTGCGCTTCCCACAACCGGGGTGCGCGTGGGCGCCTGCGCAGCACCGCGAACGGGGGCGGATTCCTTGTCGCCAATCACCGCGGCGGTGGATGGCGCAGGCTCCGCCGGCGCCGACGGCACGGTGGTGATCACGATCTCATTGTCACGGACCCCTGGTTGCTCGGGTTGCTCGGTCTGGCGCGCGGGCGGCGGCTGCTGACGCGACTCGTCAGCGACACCGTAGGTCACCTCGAACTCGTCCGGCTCCGGCTCCGACTCCTCCGGTTCCTCAAGGCCGGGAAGCTCCTCGCCCCCACGAAGATAGTCGATGGGCTCCCACTCGATGCCGGTTACTCCGGAATCCGCGACGGCAAGCTGGTCGCCCGCGTCATCGCCGGGGTAAAAGAGCCAGATCCCGACTCCCAAAAACGCCGCCAGCACAAGCGTGACGGAGGCGATGATCAGTAGAACCCTGCGTTGCTCCATGACGGAAACTCACTCCAACGGGACAATCTTGGACAGCCTCCGGATGAGCGCATCTCGGGTGCCGTCATTGCGTACACTTAGAATTTCGGCACCCTGAGACTTTTGTTGAGTGTTCCCGCGCGCACGGCAGGGCGGCCGAAGCGCGCGCTGTGTGTAGACCCGGCGTAGCAATTGGCGCCACGGCAGGCGGTCTCGCTCGCGAGCCCGGCGGATTCGCTGGAGCACCGGCGCGTCTACCCAGATCACCGTGTCACAGAGGCGGTCCAGCCCCATCTTGAAGAGGATAGCAGCGTTCACGCAGACCTGCGCGTCCGGGCGGTTTGAGCGGATCTCCGCAATATGCGCCTCCACCATGCGAACCATCGAGGGGTGGAGGATCGACTCCAGGTCGGCGAGCGCTTCTTCATTGGAAAAGACGATACGACCAAGCGCGGCACGGTCGATCTCGCCGTCGGCGCGAACCACGTCCGCCCCAAACCGCTCAGCCACCTGCCGCCATTCCGTCTGGAGCGCCTGGTGTCCAAACCGGTCTACATCGATCTGGGTGTAGCCATGCGCCTCCAGGATCTCCGCCACCGTTGACTTGCCGGCGCAGTACTTCCCGGTGACACCCACTACCCTCAATGAAGATCACCCCACGTGCGCCCCTGCTCCACACTCACCGACAGCGGCAACGAAAGCTCTATCGCCGCCGGCATCACTGCGCGCAGCATCGCCGCGACCTGCTCGGCTTCACCATCCGGACACTCGAGGATG
>CAYTGY010000595.1:0-1889 GCA_964437265.1 uncultured Spirochaetaceae bacterium
CTGAGATGTGGACGAGCAGCCGGGCTCAGCGGACAGACGTCACCACGGCCTGATTCTTACGGTGGCCGCGGAGCGGCTTACTTGAACAAGCGCGTCAACCGGACTCGCGGGACAGGCCCGCTCGCCGGTTACGCACAACGTTATGTTGCATTAACACTCAACGGGTGGTGTCCAGCTGGCCGTGTGGGTTCTCGCGCTGGTCAGAGCTTCCGTTCGTCGTCCGATCCTTCCATCGCGAGCCCGAGAATCTCTTGCAGGACAACATCCTTCAGAGCGATGTATTTCGATCCGTTGCCATCCGCTTCTGTCGCTGCGCGCGCCTTTGTATCGGCGTACTCCTGCATGCGCGTCGGGTGATGGCGAAGGTAGTCCCGGAAGCGTAGGAGTTGGGTCCACTCTGTCCCTGACCGCACCAGCAGATGAATGTGTACACGAGTTACTTCTCGTCCGTCCCTGTGGTCGGCTCGAAAGAAGTCGCGCGAAGCGGTGCTCGCCTTCGCTCGGTACTCGTACCCTGCGTGTGACAGCTGTTCTCGAGCAGAGGGTTTATCTTGAGATGCAACTCCAATGCCAACATCCAGAATTCCCTTGCCTCCCAACCCGACAACTGCCGTGGATCCGATGTGCTCGATCTGAGCTGGAATCTCAAGGGCCCGCCGTATTCGGTCCCGCTCGATCTCGAAGAGACGCGGATAGTCGTTCGAATACTCTCGATACGCGTACTTATCCACGGCCACCCACCTCCGGCTTGAGTCCTCGCTCCATCGATCTTGCGCTACTCGATCTGCAATGCAACCCTTAGTGCAACCTCAAGCTCGCCCAGTTGCGCGACGTCCAGTGAGCCCACAAAGTCCGTGAGTCTTGTCTTCGAAATACTCAACAATCCGTCGCAGTGTATGGCGCTATTGTGCTTCAGCCCTTCTGGTTCGCCCACCTCGACCTGTGTCTCGAGCCCGAGGTACTTCGAGTACACTGGTGCGCAGATCACCGTCTCATAGCGAGACTCAATCAGCAGTTGTCTGCTGACCACGACAACGGCACGTCTGCGCTTTGGATCCGGAGCTGAAGGTTTTCTCACGAGGAAGATGTCACCTCGTGTCATTCGTCATCCTGGAACTCAAGAGCGTCCCTGGCCTCATCATTGAGCAGATCTGCATTGGCGCTGATCAACTCCATCTCTCGTCGATCTCGCACACGCTTGCGTCGCAATTCCAGATATTCCCAAGTGGCCGTCTCTATGAAGGCGGACCGGTTCTCTGAACTCGTTTCTGCGGAGATTGCCTGTAGAAGCTCCTCAGAAAGCGTCACAGACGTCTTTACTTTCATACCTCTATAGTACCACTACCATCTTGCCGAATGCAACACGTAGGATTGAGACGACCCGAAGGGTCGATTCAATCCAAGGTTCAAGAAGCCCGGGCTGAAGAAGTTGTCTCTATTATAGGGCAATGCGTGGCGAAAGAGGGGCGAAACGGGCGTGCGGGGAGCCGACGATGATGCTGCTCCACTCGCTGAGCGCGGGCTTTGAGCGCACATCGCCAGAGCCGGAACAGCGGGGGCAAAAGGGAGCGCCAGGTTTGGACTCCGCTTGTATGCGATGAACCTGCCACATAGACGTCCTTTGCCGCTTCAAGGAGGGCAACAGCGAGCCTGAGCGGGATCGCCGAAGACGGGTGGAGGAAGCCGAAGTAGCGGATCTTCATAAAGCCCTTGGGAAGCACATGCTGGAGGAACCGCCGCATGAACTCGAAGGGCTTGAGGCTCATGCGCTTCTCGCTGATCGCGGTGCGAAAGACGTAGGCGGAGAGATAGCGCAGCGCTCGGACCCCGCTTCCGACCGGACGGGAGTCGACGTTCCAGTCTTTTTCAAACGCGCCGCGGGGTAACTC
>CAYTGY010000596.1:0-1886 GCA_964437265.1 uncultured Spirochaetaceae bacterium
GGTCTTCTCATCCTGTGCAATATTGTAGGCGCCGGCTTCCTTGAGCTCAGCCATCCCGCGCGCGCCATCATCCCCCATCCCCGTCAAGATAACGCCAATTGCGTTTGGGCCCGCGTAGCGGGACGCTGAACGAAACAGCAGGTCAACCGATGGCCGGTGCCGGCTGACCAGCGGACCGTCACGTACTTCGACGTAATACCGCGCACCACTTCGCTTCAGGAGCGTGTGCTTGTTGCCCGGAGCAATCAGCGCTCGCCCGCGGACCACCGAGTCGTTGTCTTGCGCCTCCTTGACGGTCATCTGACATATGCTGTTGAGACGGGTCGCAAACGCCGCCGTGAAGTGCTCCGGCATGTGTTGAACAATCACGATCGCCGGTCCGTCCGGCGGCATCATCTCCAGGAACTCGCGGAGCGCCTCCGTCCCGCCGGTCGAAGCGCCTACAACCACGACTTTCTCCGTGGTTTCAATCACGGACGGCCGGGCGCGGGGTAGCACCGCATCCGCAGTCAGCTTAGGTGCCACCTCCCGCATGGCCGCCGGCCTGGGCTTGATCTGCTTCACCTGAGAGAGGTGCGCCGCCTTGACAACGTCGCAGATGCGGACCTTGGATTCCTCAAGGAACTGCTTGGTCGCCATCTTGGGCTTCTGAATGATGTCCACAGCCCCGTACTCAAGCGCCTTCAGAGCGTTTTGTGAGCCTTCTCCGGCCTGCGAAGAGCAGATTACCACCGGGATAGGGTGTTGGCTCATGAGCTTCCGGAGGAAGCTCAGACCGTCCATTCGGGGCATCTCAACATCAAGGGTGATTACGTCCGGTACGCTCGTCTCAAGCTTCTTGGCGGCGATTATGGGATCGCCGGCGGTTGCTATCACCTCAATGGAGCCGTCGGCTTCCATCACGGACTTCAACGTCTCTCTGACAATAGCCGAGTCGTCGACCACCATGACCTTGATTTTCTCTCGCATTGCTATCCCCTAGAGCGGTTTTCTGTAGACAGTTGGTGCGTATGACTCCAGCGGCAGCTCCATCCCGGCCAGCGTCTCTGAGTGCCCAAGGAACAGGTATCCCCCCGGGATCAAATAGGAGAAGAGCTTTCGCAACAGACGTTGCTGGTTCGTCCGGTCAAAATAGATGATGACGTTTCTACAGAAGATGATGTGAAACGAGTCTCGAACGTCGAAGGTCTCAGCCATCAGGTTGAGTCGTTGGAACACAACGCGCGCTCGAAGCTCGGGCTTGATCCGGACCAGGCGAGCGTCGCGGTCTTTGCTCCGGAGCATATAGCGCGTGCGTAGCTCATGCGGTACCATTGCCGCGCGTTCTTCGGTGTAGATAGCCTTTCTCCCGCGTTCAAGAACCTCGGTAGAGATGTCGGTGCCCAGCACACGGTAGTCAAAGTCGCTATGTCGGGCACGGAACTCCTCAAGTACCATCGCCAGAGTGTAGGGTTCCTCGCCGGTGGAGCTGGCGGTGGACCACACCATCAGCGGTCTGCGTCTCCCAGCCTCCATATGTGCATAGAGGTCTGGAAGAACAGCATCCGTCATCCGCTGGAAATGATCAGGCTCACGAAAGAAGTCGGTCTTGTTCGTCGTCACCGCGTCAATCATGTGCAGCAATTCTCCATCGCCGGATGAGTTGCTGAACACATGCTCGAGGTACTCCTCGAAGTCGGCCATTTTGAGCGAACGGAGGCGCTTCTGGAGCCGGCTCTCCAACATGACCTTCTTCGCCGGCGGCATTCGGATGCCAAGCTCGCTCTCAATGTAACCGGCAAGTTGTACAAACTGCCGTTCTGTAAGGTGATGACTTGTCATGTTTCGCCGAACCTCTCGATCCAACGTTCCTTCCATTAGGCCACCCGAACCTGGTGCTCGCGCTG
>CAYTGY010000597.1:0-1871 GCA_964437265.1 uncultured Spirochaetaceae bacterium
TCCGGAACAACGCTACCACGTGCCGGCGGACAAGTTCGACCGGGAGGAGGTGAAGGCGGTCTACAGGAACGGCGTGTTGCGGGTCACCATCCGACCCAAAGAGACGCCTGAGACCGACGAAAGCGTAGAGATCAATATTGAAAAGGAAGGCAAGTAATGGGTGTCTTCTGGCTACTTGTAGGCGTTGGCCTGGGCTTCTTCTTTAAGCCTCAGATTGAGAAGGGCCTCCAGAAGGTTCGGAAGATGCTTCAGGACAACCGCTCGGGCGACGACTACTAGGCCTGCGTACGCATGAGCGCCGCAGGGTGGCTCCCCCTGCCGCCCTGTGGCGCGGTTTGATATATTATCTATTCAGTCATACATTTACGGTATGGAACAACAACGAAAGAGAATCACAAACGCGATGCGCGCTGGAGCGGTAGCCCTCACCGCTATTGCCGCTCTTGGTGCGTGCGACGTTTTTCCGTTTTTTGGCGGAGAACCGACCACCGTAACAGCCGAGCTGAGTGGGTCAATCAGCGAGGATATGACGCTGGAATCCGGCAACCTCTACTCGGTAACTGACGACGTCAGCGTGAGCGCTGCGCTCACCATTCAAGAAGGTGTGTACCTGCAGTTCGCGAGCGGCACGAGGCTTCTGATTGGTAGCGACGGCCGCATTGACGCACAGGGTACTGAGTCTGATCCGATTGTGATACGCGGGGCGGAAGCGGTTGCAGGTTACTGGAGAGGGATCGAGATCCACTCATCGGACATCACCAACACCCTGAGCTACGTAAACATCATGCACACCGGCTCCGCGGAGCTCAACAGCGACGCAAAGACCGCCATCATGGTGGAAGGCTTCGCCGCCGGAGTCCTCGCGATTGAACACGTCACCGTCAGTGACGCGGTAGGGTACGGTGTCATCGTGCAGAGCGGCGGCACGTTGCTGTCGTTCTCCGCGAACACGTTTGAGAACATTGAGGGAATGCCTGCGCGCATACATGGAACGCAGGTCCACAAGCTTGACGGCACGAACATCTATGACAGCACGAACACGGACAACCGGGTTGAAGTGGACGGCGGCACCTTGGATGCCGACGTCACTTGGGCCGCGCTCAGCGGCGACGTACCGTACTTTGTGAGCGACGGGATCGGTGTCAGTGCCGAGCTCACCCTTTCACCGGGCGTGCTGCTGCATTTTGGATCGGCTTTGCGCCTCATCATCAACAATTCCGGCAGCATTATCGCCGACGGTTCAGCAGGGGACACCATTGTTCTCACCGGCGCCGAGCAGGTGGCGGGTTACTGGCGGGGCATTGAGCTGAACTCCCCCGCCGCGACCAACCTGATGGACAACGTGGAGATCAGCTACGCCGGCCATCCAAACGGGTTCTCCGGTGGAGCGGAGGCGAACATGCTCTTGGACGGCTTTAACGGAGCGCTGTTGACGCTGCAAAATAGTACCATCTCGCATGGCCCGGCCCACGGCATTGTGGTTGAGAACGGCGCGACGCTGACTGACGGTGGAGGAAACGCCTTCACGAGCATCGGCGATGACAACGGCGGTTCGTACCAGGACATTCTGGATGAGAACACCTAGCCGCCGGCGGCGCCGGCCGACCGGCGCCGCTGTTTTGTGTGGATTCTGATGGCCAAGAGTCGTTGACATCCGCATCAACCGTCACTATCATTCCTTCTTGATTCGCCGCCCGAGTGGTGAAATTGGTAGACACGCTAGGTTCAGGGTCTAGTGTCCTTACGGACGTGGAGGTTCAAGTCCTCTCTCGGGCAGAGTAAGAGTCTTCGGAGCAAGGATTTAGGGCATCACCGCTGTAAGCGTTCGCGTCCCCCATGGGGCTGGACAACTTTTCTCGGATCGGTTACTG
>CAYTGY010000598.1:0-1868 GCA_964437265.1 uncultured Spirochaetaceae bacterium
CTCAGCGGTCGGCGTCGGCACGGCGCCGGCAAAGAGGGCAAGGACAATGAGAACCACGGTCATCCGCGAAGCAATCCGTAGGCGCCCTGCGCGATTCAGCATGAACGTCACGACCAGGAGCGCAAGCGCGCCAAAGGTGACCAGCGAGTCCAGGTCCAGGTAGAGCGCTCTCCCGTGTTGTTCGAGTGAGTGGTCAACCTCCAGGAACAGGCCGCCGGCAAGAACCAAGAGCAAGAGTGCGGCGAGTTGGCGCGACTGGCGTCTATCCGCTGCGTTCTTCATCCGGTTCTCAGGCAGTACCAGCCACACCCAGAACCGTCGCAGCGCCGTTGACGCACGCGTAAGGGGCTCACAGATCACGGTGAGACAGTATAGTTGGATTTCCCGGTCGGGTCACGGCAACACCCAGAAACGGCCGCGACGGTTGACTTGGACCGAGCTTGGGGTTAGCATTGTGCCAACGTTGGCACAATGGCGACACTGAAGGATATCGCAGCAGCTGTGGGCACCTCCATCCGCACCGTCAGTCGGGCGTTATCCGGGAACGGCTACGTCAGAGCCGACCTCCGGGAGCGCATTTTGGCTACGGCAGCCGCTCTGGGGTACCGGCCGAATCCGTCGGCGCGTGGTCTTCGGCTGGGGAGGAGCGAAGAAGTGGTGGTGCTTGCGTCCAATGTTGATGAGCTCCACATGGCCAAATTGGCGGCAATCGAGCGCACCTGCCGTGCGGCCGGCCTTTGGACAACGATGATCATGACCGGTGATGAGACCGGGTGGTTGCTTGAGGAGCTCCTCACCCGTAGACCGGTCGGCGTGATCTGCATCCAGGATCTGGCCGGGATTGCGGCGACAGTACAACATGAGCTGGCCGCGGAGTTCCCGGTGGTACTGATGGACCCACAGGCGGGAAACCGTCGCCAGAGCCTGGCGGTCACCATAGACCGCCCTTCCGGCGTGCGCGATGCGGTGCACCATCTTGCCGCATCGGGCCGGCGAACTATCGTGTACGTGGGACCACCGGGCTCCCGCAATCGGACGGACGGGTACCGGCACGCGATGCGTGAGTTGGGCCGGACGCCGATTGAGCTCTACGTCCCGCTGGATACCAGCTATCGGACTATGGTCCGTCAGTTGCACGCGGCAGCCCCCGGAGTTGATGCGGTCCAGGTCTTCTCAGATGAGAAGGCGCTGGAACTCCTGGCCGGTCTTCACGACGCCGGGATCCGCGTTCCGCAGCAGATAGCCGTAGTGGGGTTCGACGACCGCGCGGCGGCACGGCTTGCGTGGCCGCCGCTCTCCACTGTGGCACAGCCGAATGAAGCGGTTGGGCAGGCGGCGGCCCGGCTGGCTATTGACGGCTCGCGTGATCCGGGACGGGCAACGACTATCTTGGTATCAACGCACCTGGTGGTGCGGGAAAGCAGCAAGGAGTGAATCATGCAGAAGAAACGCTACGTTGTAGTTGGAACCGGCGGTCGATCCGGCATCTACATAGAGGCGCTGACCACGGAATTCGCCGACTCGTGTGAGCTGGTTGGACTCTGTGACCGGAATCCGGGTCGCGCCCATCGGTACGCTACTGAAGCGGCGGAGAAGACGGGCAGACAGGTTCCCGTCTACACCGATCAGCAGTTCGACCAGATGATGAGCGAACAGAAGCCGGAGCGCGTGGTGGTAACCACCGGGCCTGACCGGACGCACTCAGACTACATCATCCGCGCCATGCGCGCCGGTTGTGATGTGGTCACGGAGAAGCCGATGACCACCAGCGCGGATCGGTTCAGGGAGATCCTCAAGACGCGCGCGGAGACCGGAAAGGATCTCCAGGTCACCTTTAACTACCGCTACTCACCGCCACGCAGTCAGGT
>CAYTGY010000599.1:0-1864 GCA_964437265.1 uncultured Spirochaetaceae bacterium
ACTGATGACCGTGTACCAGTTTCTGGCGTAGCCACGACGGTTTGTTCAGGTGGTCGATGACCCCTTGGCCTGTGAGGACCACGTCACTGATCCATTGCTGCTCGAACAATGCGATTCTCTGTCGGCGGTCCCAAGCGGCAATCGCCTCGCGGATGCGGCCGCATAGGAAATGCGATATCATGAGGTAGAGGGCGGAATGATGACCTACGCGGAAGAGTTGCTGAAAGAGGGGCTGGAGCAAGGACTTGCGCAGTGGCGCGAACAGGGACTCGAGCGTGGGTCGCTGCAGCGAAGCCGCGACATTCTTGTGCGGCAGATGGACCGGCGGTTTGGTCTCACGCTGCCGGTCATCAAGACGCGCCCAGGCGGCTCGCGGCGGGCTATCCGGTGCCTGCCCGGGTGATCGCCAAAAACGTCGCGGACTCGTCGCGCTTGAATCGCTCGAGTTCTCTCTGGCTCGATCGTAACAGGGCGAAGACGTGATCCGTCGAGCAGTTGCCGGTTCTTAACCATACGACCTTCGGTGGTGCTCCAAAGACGAGGCTGCGCTAGTCTGGGCGATAGGTTCTGATCTAGAAGCAGTTTCATTCCGCCGGGATGGTCAGCAACCTGCGCTCGCGCTCGGCTGCGAACTCCAGGCACGCGCGGATGTCGTCCTCCTCCAAGTCCGGAAAGTCGGCAAGAATCTCCGCGGTCCCGGTATGCAGGGCTTGCCGCCCGCTACCCACCACCGCGCATCCTGCGTGCCAGGCGGGCGCGCTCTTCAGGGGTGAGGGTCTCAATTGAGTCGGTCACCTCCACGCCGGGACGCTTGTGGCGCCGCTTGATCCGCTTGAGCTTCTGTTGGCGGGCGATCTCGCGGGTGTTCTTGTACTTTCGCGGGGTGAACGCGGCGTTGATGAACTCGTTCACTCGATCCAGAACTTGGTCGCGGTCTTCCACTAGGTCGGTGAGCTGCCGCATGTAGAGCTCGCGTTGCTTGTCATCCAGCCGCGCCCACGCAATGCGGAGCTCGCGACGGGCGTGGAAGCGCGGAAGAAGGATGGTGTCACAGGCGGCGGAAAGGAAGCGCGCCCGGCGCGGATCGCGCGAACGCTGCATGGAGCGCTTGAGGTGCTCCGACGCCCGACGGTACTTCCCGAGCCGCACCAGGTAGAGACCAAGGTTCCGGTTGAGAATGGGGCTCTTGGGATTGAAGACCAGGCCCCGGCGGATTGCGGTTACCGCGAGTTTGGCCTGACTGAGCGGATAGACACGGTACGGCGAAAGCTCCACCAGACGGCCGTAGAGTCCGACGGCGATGAGTGCCCCTACACCTTTCACCGCCAGGCCGGCAGGCAGAAAACCGGCGAGCGTGTTCCAGAGTCCGTGGAGCAGGGCGACTCCGGGCACGCCGAGAGCCGCCGAGCGCGCAGCGCCTGGGTCACGGCCAATCGAGTTCGCGTAGACCGCCTGCGAGTAGAGTCCGCCCCATATTGCTCCGTAAACACCGTGGCCGCCGGTGTTGAGAATCGGTCGTAGCGGGATGTACCAACTGTCGTAGAGGTTGATGTACTGGATGCTCTCAACCGTTCCGAAGGCAACGCCCACAAGTGCGCCATAGATCACCCCGTCCTGAGGCCCGCGGAGCACGCCGCCCATCTTCACCATAAAGAAGAAGACCAGGAACTTCGCTGTCTCCTCCACAATCCCCACCACCAGGAAGCTGTCAAGGAACCGGCTCCGAGCAAATGACGCTTCAAGCCCCACCGGATAGAGATCATAGAGCAGAAAGGTCACCACCACGCTGAGGGTGCCGCCCACCAGGAACACCGCCGCGGCAATGTTCCAGATGTGCAGCAGGCCGTCCATTAGTGCCCCCTCG
>CAYTGY010000600.1:0-1862 GCA_964437265.1 uncultured Spirochaetaceae bacterium
GCTGCACCACCTGTCGCTTCGCCCTCTTGCGGAAGACCGGCAATGCAAAGGAGAGTAGGAGATCGTGAAGAATCTCCACGTATGTGGACACGGTCTTGCGCTCGACCGCCGCCTCACGCGCCACGGCACTGACGTTGAGCTGCGTCGCATGGCAGAAGCTGATCGCCTCCAGGAACCGCGCAAAGTCGCCGACGTTTCTGACCATCCCCTCCTGCTTGACCTCCTCGCGGACATAGAGTGCGGCGTAGCTCCGCAGTACGTCCTGCGGATCGTCCGCGGTCCAGATCAAGGGGATGGTGCCAATCGCCAGAGCCCGGTCCAGGTCGAACCGCTCACCCAACTCGGCGGCCGTGAAGGGATGGAGCGTCCTATTCACCGCGCGACCGCCAAGGAGGTCATAGCCTGATCGGCGCAGCTTCCGCGCGCTCGACCCGGTCAGAACGAACCGGCACCCATCCGACTCGATCAGCCGGTGGACAACAGTCAGAAGCTCAGGGACCCGCTGCACCTCGTCCAGAACCACCGGTTGCGAAGCGCCTGAGCCCCGCACCATCTCCTCGAGTCGCTCCGGAAATCCGGCAAGCTCTCGCGCGGTCTCCGGATCAAGCAGGTCCACCCGCAGGGCTTCCGGGTACAGCTGATCAAGCAGCGTCGTCTTTCCGGTCCCGCGCGGCCCAAAGAGAAAAAAAGAGGATGCGGGCGGCGAGAACCGCCGCGGTATTCGGTCCGGCGTTTTGACCACGTCACTTCCATAATACCAGGAAAAATGGAATCAAACCACCCAAAATTGCCGGAGGCGGAGTGCCGTTGCTTGCCTCCCACGCGCGCATTGCGATAGCCTTCGTGCACCATGCCGGCAAGCCGCCCCCGTTTCGCGCGACGCTGCTGCGGAACACGCTCTTGCCCGGCACCGCGCAGATCGCGCTTGGGCATGTGAGCGAAGGTCGGCTGCTGTTAGCCGGATCGTTCAGCCTGGGGATCGCTCTTCACCGCGTACTCGCAGTGGGTGGCGCGAGCGGAGCGATCTCCATGAGCTCTCCGCACCGCGGAGAGAACGTGTTCAACTTCGACTTCTTCCCGTTCTTCCCGCCGACGATCCTGGGGCAGATCGGTCCGGATGACATTGCGTTGTATGGTGAGTTCTTCGGGAGGGACCGGGTGGATTTCTGGGGGCTCGAGGTCTCCCCCTGGGCCGGGCTCGCGCTCAACACGCTCTTCTCCTTTGGGTTGGTGCATGCCAACGCCACCGCGGAGGAGATCATCTACCGCGGCCTGTTGCTCGAGCAGCGCGGGGTGGTCCGCTCCTCGCTCTCATTCGGCGCAGCGCATCTGCCGAACATGCTCATTCCCGGCGTGAGTGTTGAAGACACGCTCTACCAGACGCTCTTTGCCGGCATCTTTGGCTTCTACGCCGCCAATCGCGCGGAGGCGAACGGCTTCGACTTCAGCCGAATGGTGGCGCTTCACTTCTGGCACAACGTCTTCGCGTTCACCGCTGCGTACCTGGAGAAGCAGGCGTTGCCGGCGATGACGTGGAGCGTGAGTCTGTCCTACTGAACGAGTTCTTCCTCTTCTGGCGTGGTGCAATAGGCGGATTGCGCTCCCTGTTTCCGTGGCTGTCCCCAACGTGAAGCAACGTCTGGTGGTGTCTCTCGAACCAAAAGACCGCGTCACCGACGACGGAATCGAAGTGATCGGTTGGAAGACCTTTATCCAACGAGTCTGGGCAGGCGAGCTATTTTGAGACCTGCCGATCTCCGGCAGGCGGTGGCCCGTCATCCGAGGTTACGAACGATCTGCGGCAGAGCGCCCACCGCGTAGAGCGGCATGTGCAGGAGCGAGCCGTCGCGGTGGAAGTTGCC
>CAYTGY010000601.1:0-1855 GCA_964437265.1 uncultured Spirochaetaceae bacterium
CGACCACGTGCAGCAGATGATTGGAGAGTATGAGGCGTGGGCGGCAAGCAGCAGAGTCCTGCCCTGGCCGGCGTCCCGCCACGCGCAGGCGTAGAAAGGAGACAGGCATGTCGAGTAGGTCAACGCAGCAGCCGAACGTCGTGGTGTTCTTCACCGATCAACAACGGTGGGACTGTTCGGGTCTCCATGGGAACCCGCTTGGGTTGATGCCGAACTTCGATCGGCTGGCGACGAGCGGCACTCACCTACCGCTTTCGTTTAGCTGTCAACCGGTCTGTGCCCCGGTGCGAAGCACACTGCAGGTCGGCCGCTTCGCAACGGCTACGGGGGTGTGGCGCAACGGGATGTCAATAGACACCTCGCTTCCGTCTATGGCGCAAGCCTTCAAGAACGCCGGCTACACCACCGGCTACATTGGCAAATGGCACCTGTATGACAGCCCCGCGGATGCGCCGGGGCCGGTCCCCGCCGAGTACCGCACCGGTTACGACTACTGGCTTGCAAGCAACTTGCTGGAGTTCACCAGCGACGCCTACCAGACCACGCTCTTCGATGATGAGAACAAGCCGGTAGATCTGCACGGCTACCGGGTCGACGCCTGCACAGACGCCGCAAACGCGTTTCTCCGCTCGACGGCACACGGAGAGGCGCCGTTCTATCTCTTCCTCTCGCTCCTGGAACCGCATCACCAGAACCACCGGGATGATTATCCGGCACCTGAGGGATACGCAGAACGCTACATGGGGAGATGGATGCCCCCTGACCTACAGGCGCTTGACGGGTCGGCATATGCACATCTGCCCGGTTACTACGGCATGGTCAAGCGTATTGATGAAGCGCTGGGACGGTTGATGGATCACCTGCGGAGCCTGGGTATTCTTGAGAACACCATTGTGCTCTTCACCTCAGATCACGGGTCGCACTTCAAGACGCGGAACGGCGAGTACAAGCGGTCGCTTCATGAGAGTGCAATACGCGTCCCAACCATGGTGACCGGAGGACCGTTCACCGGCGGTGGCCGGATGCACCATCTGGTCAGCCACGTTGATCTGCCGGCAACCCTGCTGGATGCGTGCGGAATCGCGGTCCCGGACACATTCCACGGACGATCCGTTCTACCGCTGCTTCACGGAGACGCGGCCGGAACGGAGCCGTGGCGCGATGAGGTGTTCGTCCAGATAAGCGAGTCACAGATTGGGAGAGCCATCCGGACCCACCGCTGGAAGTATGGGGTCACGGCGCCGGGAAGCGCGACCGATGGGTCAGGATGGCGCGAGCCGTGGGCGCCGCGGATGGAGGAGACGTTCCTCTACGACCTTGCCGGCGATCCCTATGAGCTCAAGAACCTGGTCACGTTGGGATCACACCGGGAGGTGCGAGCGCACCTGCGTCACCGGCTGCTCGCCCGCATGGAGGAAGCAGGCGAGCAGCCGGCGGAGATTGTCCCATCTCCGGATGAAGACCCGCGCTCAGGCGGACAGCGGCGGGTATTAGGACACGAGGTTCTGCAATAGGCTAATCGGAGGTAGGTTCGCCTCCGGTCACTCGCCCCATTACCACGCGCGCTATCAGCAGACACGCAGCTGCGTAGAGGAAGATCGCTCGGTATCCTGCCAGGTCAATGATACTGCCGGTCAACGGCGGTGCAAGGATTGCCGCGCCCTGGCTGAAGAAGTAGTACAGCCCCGTATAGATCCCCATATTTGCAAACGTCGCCATCTGCCAGAGCATGGGAAAACTGTTGGTGACAATCGCGCCCCAGAATATCCCGAACACAAACAGCAGCGCCCAGAACAAAGCCAACGCTGCGCCGCCTGAGAGCCCAAGCGCCTGCACAATCGGCATATGGAAAAAG
>CAYTGY010000602.1:0-1849 GCA_964437265.1 uncultured Spirochaetaceae bacterium
CCACGTACAGACACGTTCACCACGACTTCGTGATCATTCACGACCCGCAGCCGCTACCCCTGTTTCGCTACTTCAAGAAACGCCAACCGTGGATCTGGCGGTGCCACATTGATACCTCCACGCCCAACGAAGACGTGTGGAACTTCCTCCGAACCTATCTGTTGCGCTACGACGTGGTGGTGATCTCATCAGAACGTTATCGGAAGCCGGACCTCCCACTGGAACAGCGGCTCATCTATCCGGCCATTGACCACCTCTCCGCGAAGAATCGATCCATGTCAGATCAGGAGATGGCGGAGGTGCTTGAGACGGCCGGCGTGCCGACAGACAAGCCGCTGATCACGCAGGTCTCCCGCATGGACCCGTGGAAGGATCCAATGGGGGTTCTGCACGTGTACGAACAGGTCCGCAAGAAGGTCGATTGCCGACTTTGCTTCTGCTACAACATAGCAACGGATGACCCAGAAGGAGTGAAGATCTACGAAGAGGTGTACGATACCGCCCAAGAGCTTGTGGAATCCGGGGACGTAGTCTTTGTCGTGGGCAACAACGCACTTCTGGTCAATGCGCTCCAGCGACGCTCCAGCGTGATTCTGCAGAAATCCGTTCGGGAGGGGTTCTGTCTTACCGTAACGGAGGCGATGTGGAAGGGCGCTCCGGTTGTGGCAAGCACCGCCGGTGGAATACCGGAACAGATCGTTGATGGTGAAAACGGGATGCTCATCGATCCTCAGGACATTGACGGGTGCGCAGACCGCGTCATTGAGATTCTCAAGCATGACGCACTCCGCGAGCAGTTGGGAGCCAACGCCCGTGAGACCGTCCGTTCGCGCTTCCTCATGACGCGGCTGCTTGACGACTACATCACGCTGATGGTTGACCTGCTCCAGTAATTGTAGTGCGCGGGGGCGTCTCTCCGCCGCTGCATCCGCTTGCTCCGGGCGAGCTCCGGCGCTACACTTGTGCTATGGGGATCGTCGTCAATCGACAAACCAAGCTCACCTACGAAGACTACGTCCAGTTCCCGGACGACGGCCGTACCCATGAGCTCATTGACGGAGATCACTACGTGTCCCCAGCTCCCGGAACCAGACACCAGCGCATCTCGCGCCGGATTCAGTACCAGCTCTATCAACAGCTTGAAGACCCCGGACTTGCGGAGGTCTTCAACGCGCCCACCGACGTGCACCTGTCGCAGATCGATGTCGTGCAGCCTGATCTGGCGGTGATCGATTCATTACGGAGCCACATCATCTCGCCCAAGAAGATCAACGCCGCACCGGAGTTGGTGGTGGAGATCCTCTCTGCGGCTACGAGCGCACGTGACGTGGGGCTCAAGCGCGAGCTCTACCAGCGTTCAGGGGTTCCCCACTACTGGGTGGTAGACCCGGAGGAGAACGAGGTGACCGCGTTCCGGCTCTCCGATGACGGTGCGTACCAGAAGGCCGGTGTCTTCCGTGAATCGATTGAGCTCAGCACGGGACGGCTCCACGCGGTGGTGGATCTGACCAAGGTCTGGTAGCGTACCGCCGTCCGGTTCAGTCACAAGACCATTGTCCGTTGGTGCGTGTCATCCGGATTCAGGATACAGTTCGGCCATAGGGGGACATGGTGAGCAGGAAAACGCCATCACAAAAAGCTGGGCCACAGGAGCACGAGAAAACCTCAGCGTCGCCCTCTTCGCCATTTCCCATCGTGGGAATCGGCGCTTCGGCGGGAGGGTTGGCGGCCTTTGAAGCGTTTTTCTCCGGTATGCCCGCCGGCGCCGACCCGGGCATGGCCTTTGTGCTGGTGCAGCACCTCGCCCCGGACCACAAGAGCATGCTCACGGACCTCATCAAGCGGTACA
>CAYTGY010000603.1:0-1835 GCA_964437265.1 uncultured Spirochaetaceae bacterium
TGCGGGATTCGTTGTTCCCGGCCCGCTGACGGCGGACATCCTCAACGTGCTGAGCCTTGTGGCAATGGGAGTCATCGTGTCCGTACTCGTGGCCCGCGTCCTCAAGCGCGACACGCTCGCGTTGGTGTGCCTAGTTGGCTCGCTGCTCTATCTCGCGGGAACAACGGCGGAGATCATCTCCGCGCTGGTTCCCGTGGAGGTCAGCCAATTCGTGCTCCACGCGCAGCTCTACGGTGCACTCACCCAGGTCCTCATCCTGGCGTTTGCGCTCGGAACAAAAACCCACCAGATCCACGAGGAGTACAAACGGGTGCAGCAGGCGTTCCGTTCTGAGCTGGAGAAGCGGGTGCAAGACCGAACGCGCGAGCTTCAGGCCGCAACGCAGCGGCTCGAGCAGGAGAGCGTAACCGACGAGCTCACCGGCCTCTACAATCGCAAGGAGCTGACGCGACGGACGGTCGAGCTGGACAAACGCCTCGAGCGAACCTCGCGAAGTGGTGAGCGGTACGTGGTGACGGCAGCCTATATGGACCTGGATGACTTCAAACAATGCAATGATACGTTTGGCCACGCGTTTGGCGACGACCTGCTCCGGCGCACCGCCGCGGTCATCCGCGAACGGACGCGCGGGTACGATCTGGCATTCAGGATTGGCGGAGACGAGTTTGTGATCATCATGCCTGAGACCACGCTGGAGGAGGGGCGCGCTCTGGTCCACAGGATCCAGGAACAGTTTGCAACCGGAATGCCCGCGGAGGCGCCAATCTCACTGTCCATTGGGCTCGCGTCCACAGACGAGATCGCAACCGCATCGCTCGCCTCGCTGATGGACGCCGCGGATGCCGCGCTGCTCTCTTCAAAGGCGCACGGCAAAGGTACCATATCCACGGCCGCTAATTCGGCGGACTCAGGACGGGCAACGCATGAGTCCTGAAGAGAACGAGCTGCTCGAGCTCGCGAATACCATCATGCCCTTTGGGAAGTATGCCGGCAGACACCTGATTGATCTTCCGGAGCCGTACCTGGTCTGGTTCAAGCGCGCCGGCTTTCCCGCCGGGAAGCTTGGCCGCCAGCTCGAGGCGGTGCTGGAGCTCAAGGCAAACGGTCTTGAGTACCTGGTGAGACCGCTGATTGGGAGGCGCGGGTAGGGCTGGGTAGACGCCGCATGAGCGGCGTTCGCAAAATGGTCCACCACAACTCGTATCACTTGTATACTATTGCAACACCAGGTGGAGAGAGTTGTCAAATGCGAGTCACGGCAAAGGATGTCGCGAGACTAGCCAATGTTTCCGAGAAAACGGTTTCGCGCGTTGTCAACGGTCAAGGAGAAATAAGGGACGCCACTCGTGCCCGCGTCCTCGCTGCAATTGAGGAGTTGCGGTACCGCCCGAACTGGGCTGCACGAAGTCTGGCAAGTGGGCGCACCAGGACGATTGGCGTGGTAATCCCCGACATTACAGACCCATTCTTCCCTGAGCTCATTCTTGCTGCCGAAGGCGCTGCACGATCGCAGGGCTATGGGGTATTCCTCTGCAATACAAGCCGGACGCCTGAGGTTGAGCTACAGTACATTCACGATCTCTCGGAGAAGGGTGTCGACGGCCTCCTCATAGCCGGAAGCGTGCTTGGGACTGAAGAGCTGCTCTCCGTAATCACCGACCACAACTGTGTGGTCCTCACTCCGAATCCAATCGAGTCAGCAGTCGTGTTCTCGGTGGACGATACCGACGGCGTGCAGCAGTTGGGGCAGCACTTGATATCGCTCGGTCACCGGACCATAGGGTTCATAGAAGCCGAGTGGACGAACAACGCGCACCATCGCAGAACGGGGCTTG
>CAYTGY010000604.1:0-1830 GCA_964437265.1 uncultured Spirochaetaceae bacterium
GGGCTCGAGGTTCGAGATGCAGCCGTTGTTCAGCACGTTGCCGTAGATCACCGTGGGCATCTCCGGCATACGGATCTCCACGGTCGGTTCCGCGTGATCAAGTCCAAGACTACCGGTCTGACGCAGACTCACGTTTGTCAGGTCGTGCTCCTCCAGCTCTTCAGCAAAGGACGCCAAGGTGTCCTTTGCGCCGGCGGCGATTCCGCTGGTCCCCATCCCAACGATGATCTGGATGTCTTTGTTCTCAGTATCTCGCCGGTCCAACTCGCGACGCTTCTCAGCTCGCAGCTTGTGAAGGTCGTCAAGACTCATCTTTCCCATTCGTCGTTCTCCTGGCTTTGGATATACTCGGTGATCAGCCGTCGACTCACCACCGATGTCGTGTCTCCGTCCAGCGCGTCGCGCAGTTCGTTGCGAGACAGGATGTAGCTACCCCGCTCCGAAACACGCCGGATCACGATCTCCCGTGCAACGTCAAAACTCATGATTCCGGTCATTGTCCCCACCAGATCGCCCAGCGGTGGCGCATCCACTGCATCCGCGGGGATCTCAATCCCCACGGTCGTTCCGGTTCCCGGCACGCTCTCCAGCCACCACCTGCCTCCGGCCGCTTCTGCGGTCTGCCGTAGGAACGGTATTCCGAGCCCTACCGGCCGGGAGGGATGCTTGGTGGGATCCGTATAGAACGGGTCCACCGCACGATCGCGCTGCGGCGCGGTCATCCCGGCACCGTTGTCGCGAACCTCCATCATCACCGCGGTTGTGGTAGTCCTCACGGTAATCTCCACCCGTGTTGCCTGCGCCTCCACGGCGTTCGCAACCATGTCCAACAGCTGGTCGGATAGCGAATAGTGCACCGCTACTCAGCAGTGCCGCGATGATTCGCCAGAGTCTCCGGCAGCTTCTGCTTGGTCAGTTTCCCGTACACTTCTCCATTGATCATCATGACCGGCGCCAATCCACAGCACCCGACGCACCGAACGGCTTCCACACTGAACTCGCCGTCCTCAGTCACCGAGTTGAGCCCAATCCCCAACAGGTTTTCCAGCTCGCCAATGATGTCCTCAGCGCCCTTCAGGTAGCAGGCCGTTCCCATGCACACAGAGATGCGATTCCGACCGGGTTTCTTCAGCTTGAAGAAGTGATAGAAGGTTATGACCCCGTAGATTTTCGCAAGCGGAACCTCCAGCTCGCGGGCCAACTGGAGTGCAGTCTCGCGGGGAACGTACCCGTACTCCTCCTGGACCTTGTGCAACACCATTATGAGGTTGCCCGGCTTCTCCTTCCATTCGCGAATAAACGCCTGCAGAGAGTCGCTCAGCGGTTTCTCTGCTACGGCAGTGCTTTCCATGAGTCCTCCTGAAATGTCACAGCTACGGATTCCAGTCTACCGAAATGTGCCGCGGATTGCAAGGAGATCCGATAATAAGTTATCGATTCGTCTTTGAAAGCGCTTTGGGCATTTTATTGCGACGGATGAGCATTCGTGTTATCATGTACTGATCTAATGTGACGGCGGGTACATAAATGGATGGAAGAGTAACACGGCCAATGGTATTGCGACTTGCACGCTACCTCAGGGTGCTTCAGAAACTGAAGGGCCTGGGGTTCGTCAAGGTATTCTCCAACAATCTCGGGGACGCCATCGGGGTAACGCCGGCAGTGGTGCGGAAGGATTTCTCAATCATCGGAATACCGGGGAACAAACGTGGCGGCTACAACATAGACACCCTGTTGGAGGAGCTCGTCGCGGTACTGGGGAAGAACGGGACGGAAGAAGTGATAGTGGTTGGGTGCGGACGCATCGGAAGCGCATTGATCAACTACCGC
>CAYTGY010000605.1:0-1826 GCA_964437265.1 uncultured Spirochaetaceae bacterium
TGAACACCGGCTCGCCAATCGTGTAGAGCAGTCCACCGTAGCTCTCACCCGGCAATCCGCTGATGTTGGTGTTCCCCACAAATCCGTCCACCACGATGATCTGCGCATTCTCCTGAATCCCGGCCTGTGAGGCAGCAACAATGGGAATACCCAAACGTTTGATCTCCTCAGAGAGCGAGGCGCTCTGGATCACGCCGCCGTAGCTCAGGACGGCGGGTATCTCGTGGTGCTCCAGCACCTTTTCGAGCGCGAATGCCGCACCAACGGCGTCATGATCCGGAAAATCATGCGCCTGGATCACCACCTGCCGCTGCCGGTCCAGACCAGCCAGCAAATCCGCAAGCGCACTCACTCTTCGGTCTCCTCGTGATATCGGTCCAGATGAAACAGGGTCAGCCGACGTTCCATGGCACCCGGCGGCAACAGATCCTCCGCCTGGAACAGCAGCGCGCGCGCGGTGGGCAGCTGTCCACGTAGCTCCAGATGCGCACCAAGATAGAAGCTCATCTGTCCCTTGGTGAAATCGTCATCTACAGCGTTGATCCGCGGGATCAGGATACCGTCCCGATTGCCCTGCAGATACTGCTGCGCCATGCCGTAGTAGAGCGACTCACGAGGAAAGCCGGTAACCGTCTCCGTGAGATACCGGCGCGCCTCTTGGTCGCGCCGCTCGGTAAACAGGGAGAGCGCGGACAGGAGGGCGTAGCCGTGCACGCCAGGGTTGCGGTCGTATGCCAGCGCAAAGAACCGTGCGGCGTCCCCAAACCGCTCCGTCCGATACGCGGTCACGGCAAAGAGCGGATAGGCGGGATGGTAGTCGGGGCGCATGTTGAGCGCCGTGCGGTAATCCTGGTACGCCTGCTCCACATCGCCAAGCTCGTCGTGAGCCGCGGCGCGGTGTGCGTAGAAGAGAAACACTGACCCGTCCAGCAGAATCGCCTGGCTGTAGTCTTCCAGCGCGCCCGCGTAGTTGCGCCGCTCAAACCGGATCCGCCCGCGGTCCACGTAGCTCCATGCGTACGACGGCTCGAGCTCAATTGCGGCGGTCAGATCATCCTCCGCCGCGGCCAACCGGTACTGGTAGGCTCTGGCTTGCGCCCGGTCCACATAGGCAAACACATACTCCGGATCCTGGTCGATCGCCGCAGATAGCTGCTGTTCCGCAGCTGCGTACTCCTCCTGTTGAAGCAGCACGCGACCAAGGCCGACAACTGCCGCAACGTCTTCCGGATCACGTTCCACCGCCTGCTCATAGTGCGCTCGCGCGGCCGCGGTGTTGCCCCGCTGCAACTCAAGGTCTCCGAGTGCCGTGTTCGCCTGCGCGTTCTCAGACTGCACCTCCACCACGCGGCGCAGCGCATCCTCCTGGGCCTCTCGGTCTCCGGCCAACCCCGCCAGTAGCGACCGGTTGAAGAGCGCCTCCGGGTTGTCCGGCTCCGTCTCCAGAACGCCGCTCACCAGACGGTCGGCCTCTGCAAGGTCTCCGGCGAGGAGGTACAGCGTTGAGAGAAGCACGGCCGCATCCGCGGACTCCGGATCCTCCGCCGCGGCGGACTCATAAGCTGCCACGGCATCCGCGGGGTCACCGGAGGAGAGGCTACGCAGTGCCAGTTGCACCGGGTTCTCGCGCGGAGGCTCGTCGGCGGGTTCAAGCGGCGCATCAGCGGGTGGCGCCTCTTCAGGAGGGGTGCCGTGCGGTTCCTCCGCCGGCGCGTCACCCGGCGCAGCGTCCGGCGCAGCGTCCGCGGCGGGGGCACCGGGCTCATCGGCAGTGACCGGCGCCGACGAGTCACCGTCGTGAGCGGGCGCGGTCGTCGATTCGGGTG
>CAYTGY010000606.1:0-1818 GCA_964437265.1 uncultured Spirochaetaceae bacterium
GAGGGATTCGAACCCTCGGTACTGCAAAGCAGTACAACGGATTTCGAGTCCGCCCGATTCAACCACTCTCGCACCTCTCCTTGATGGAGCACACAGTGTACTGAAACTCCTGCCGCTCATCAACATAAACGTCCGCGAAACACGGCGACAGGAGTGTGAGCGATCGCGCAGTGCGACGGGCCGGACAATCACTCGAGCCGATCTAGGTCCGAAAAGCACGTCTTGTAGAACCCACGGTCGCGGGTGAGCAGACGATCGGCGTGTTTCGCCGCATGTGCACCTATTAGGAAATCGGTCATGATCCGTGTTCGTGGACCGCCCGTGGCGCGATAGTCGCTCCATTTCTCGCCGGCTAAGAATGCCACGTCTTCATCGATGGCGGTGGTCCGGATCCCCAGAGGGGAAAGCGCGTCGGCAAGCCGCGAACGATCCATGAAGTGCGGAACCAGCTCCGCGTACACCGGAAACGAAATCACCAGCGCCCCCTCATCATACGCGCGGCGCAGCAGCATTGCTGAGGATTGCGCGTGCTCGGGATCCGGCAGAAACACATCGAGCAATACACTCGTGTCGACCGCGGTTATCACCTGCCACGCACCTCATCAAGGTAGGCGTCCGTGCTCTCCGGGGTGTGGAGGATTCCCAACACTCGGTCAACCGGATGAGCGGCACCGCCACGCTTCTTGATCAAGACACCCTCGTTGGTAGGGACGATCTCGACCTCAGTATTCTGACCCAGTCCGTACCTAAGCCGCAACGGTTTGGGAATAGTGACCTGACCACGCTCCGAGACTTTCATACGTTCATACTACAAAATTCATACAAAGCCGTCCAACACACCGTTGCCGCCTCCTGCGTGCATCGGCTACACTTATAGTTTAGGAGGGTCCCGTGGAAGTAACGTGCCTGTCGGTCCCAAACCCGGTCTCATATCTCATTTGTGCAGGCGTCAAAGATGTGGAGAACCGCGACTGGAAACCGGAGTACCGTGGTACCATCTACATCCACTCATCCGGACGCCAGTCGCTTCGCGGTATGCCGGACTTTTCAGAGTTCCCCGTCCCTCTGATCCACGAGTTCAATGAGAAACTGAACGTCGTCCAGGAGCTTGACCGGAGCGGTTCCTACATCGGCTTTGCAGATGAGGGTGTCCGCGTGTACCTCAAGGATGAGGAGCGACAGAGCCAGAGCGCGCTGAACCAGTACGCACTCTTGAGCGATGCCTACGCGGCGTACCGCCGGGACCCGGACACGCCGTTTTTCCGCGCCAACGCCATCATTGGCACCGTGGAGCTGGTGGACGTGGTCAAGAGCTCGGGTTCCAAGTGGGCGGAGAAGGGATTCTATCACTGGATCCTCGAGCGACCCGTCCTCTTCAAAGAGCCGGCGGCGCGGGTTGCGGGAAGCCGGAAGGGACTCTGGCAGATCGAGGTGACGGAGTAGCGGGGGCGGGCGGCTGTTTGCCCATCTGTTGGTACGCGAGCACCATCTGTTCAAGCGCGTCCTTGAGTGACGCTCTGCTGTCTTCCAGGTCGCGGCCTTCGGTGACCACCTCGGGCCATTCCAGGATCTGCCCCATGTATCCGGAGTCAGTCTTACGGTAGCGCGCAGTCAACATAGAAATCACCAGCACACCTCTGACTGAATGATACAGCCCGAAGGCTACCGTGCCAATCCCAACTCGCTGCCGATCCACCGCATCGTTCCTCTGATCCGAGAAGAACCATAAAAAGGCGATCAGCCGTTTCCGACCAATCGCCTTCCGCGTGCCCAAGAGGACTCGAACCTCCGGCCTTTAGATCCGCAATCTAACGCTCT
>CAYTGY010000607.1:0-1801 GCA_964437265.1 uncultured Spirochaetaceae bacterium
TGCTGCATACTGACACGCATGCAACTTGCCGAACTCGCTGAATACCTAGACAGGTACTTGGACGTCGCGTCTACCGCCGGCATTGACCGTTCTCTGAACGGCGTGCAGGTCGGCCGGAGCGACGGGCCGGTGGGACGCGTTGCGGTGGCCGTTGATGCGTGTCTCCAGACCATCGAACGCGCGGGTGATTGGGGTGCGGATCTGCTTCTGGTGCACCACGGGCTTTTCTGGGGCACACCGTTGGCGGTGAACGGCACGCACTACCGCCGCGTGAAGGCACTTCTGGATAATGACCTGGCGCTCTACGCCTGCCACCTGCCGCTGGACCGCCACCCGGACGTTGGCAACAATGCGGTCATGGCTCGTGAGCTGGGCCTCTCCAATCTCCAACCGTTTGGCGTGTATCACGGTATCCCAATCGGTTGGAAGGGGCTCCTCCCCCAGGCGTCGACCATAGAGACCGTATGCACGCGGCTCTTCGGTTCTCCGGACGCGGTGATAGGCGTGCTCCCCTTTGGGCCGGAGCAGGTGCGAAGTGTGGGTATTGTCTCCGGCGGCGCTCCCGATGAGGTTGACCAGGCAATCGATGAAGATCTGGATCTCTTTGTCACCGGTGATGCCTCGCATACCATTTATCATCGTTGTCTTGAAGCCGGGATTTCGGTAGTGTTTGGCGGGCACTACCAAACGGAGACCAGGGGGGTGCGCGCCGTGGCTGAACGGCTCACCGCAGAGCTCTCCCTGACAACGGAGTTTATTGATGTCCCCACAGGGCTCTGAAGCCGACCTCCACCACAACGCACCGAACGTACATCCGGACGCAGCCGGCGGTAGCGAACGGCAACGAAAGCTGCTGCCGCTCCTTCTGATGGCGGCGATTGTGGTTGTTGACCAGATCACCAAGGCGGTGATTGTTGCTACCGTGCCGCGGATTGAAAGCACCGGCCGGGTGATTGAGGTTCTTGGGGAGTTCCTGCGCATCATACACACCCGGAACCTCGGCATCGCGTTTAGCCTGGGTAGGGGACTGCCCGCCAGTATTCGGGAGGTTCTCTTCATAGCGCTTCCCGCGGTGGTGCTGGCAATGCTCGCCGTGTTCTACATCCGCTCGGACGAGTTCACGCCGCTGCAGCGGTGGGCGATCGCCGGGATTCTTGGCGGTGGAATCGGCAACCTCATCGACCGCGTCTTTCGCGCCGACGGCGTGGTGGACTTTGTTGATGTGAAGTTCTATGGGATCTTTGGTTTGGAGCGATGGCCAACCTTCAACGTTGCCGACGCGAGCGTTGTGGTGTGCGGCATTCTCTTGGTAATCGGCATGTTTATTGAGGAAAGGGCACAATCGTGAACAAGAAAACGAACACAATCGTCTTTATGCTTGCGGCGACCGTGGTCAACGTGATCATGATGGTCGCAATCTTCATTCTCCTATTCTATTTCTACGGCAGATTCGTTGCTCCGGCGGTTTCTCCGGAGGTCACGCAGATACTCCTGATAGTGATCTTCATTGGGTCAATCGCGCTGACGTACTTTTTGTACCATCGCATCATCAAGTGGATCTCCAACAAGTGGGACCTGGATCAGTACTTTGATCCGATCTTCCGGCGGAAGAAATAGCCTTCGGAGCTGATGGCGCGGCCGTGATTGGGCGGATCAATAGCCGTCTGAGATTGCGCGGTTCTGGTCTTTCTTGTAGAGCTCGCTATAGACAAACCCGCGGTTCTTGAGCTTGTCCTTGATCTCTTGCGGGAACGGAACGTAGCGCCAGAAGATGGACCGGATGTCCTTGTCCAATTTCTGC
>CAYTGY010000608.1:0-1800 GCA_964437265.1 uncultured Spirochaetaceae bacterium
AGCGCGCGGCTGGTGCGGTGTTGGAACCCGTGCCGCGAAGACGATGCCCGTGACGGAGACACCCGTGAGTAACCCTCAGCCGTTGGTAGAGGTGCGGAACCTCTCAGTGGACTTTCCGGTGAGGGGCGGATTGCCGTTTGCGCCCAAGAAATACGTACAGGCCGTTACCGATGTCTCGCTCACCATTGGGCGCGGCGAGACCGTTGGGCTTGTTGGTGAGAGCGGGTGCGGGAAGACCACGTTGGCAAATGCGCTTCTTGCGATTGTCCGGCCAAGCTCCGGGCAGGTCATCTTCAACGGCTATGACATCCATTCACTCAACCGCAAGGATCTCATTCGGGTCCGCAGAGATATGCAGATGATCTTCCAGGACCCGTATTCGTCACTCAACCCACGTTTTGATGTGTTCCAGATCATTGCAGAGCCGTTTGTCATTCGGGGTGAGCTCAAGAAAGCCGCCATCCGTGACCGCGTCCTGAAGCTCGTCAAGCTAGTTGGACTCGATGAGAACGATCTACACCGCTACCCAACCGACTTCAGCGGGGGACAACGCCAGCGAATAGGCATTGCACGGGCGATTGCGCTCAACCCCGAGTTTCTGATCTGCGACGAGCCGGTCTCAGCGCTCGATGTCTCGGTGCACGCTCAGATTCTCAACCTGCTCATGGATTTGCAGGATGAGTTTGGGCTTACGTATCTGTTCATCTCACACAACCTTGCCGTTGTTCGTAACGTGTGCGGAACGGTGGCGGTGATGTATCTGGGGAACGTGGTTGAGCAGGGGCCAACCGAGCAGGTGTTTGAGCATCCCTCGCATCCCTACACCAAGGCATTGCTCTCTGCCGTTCCGGATATCAACGTTGACGCCCAACCCACGCGCATTACACTGACCGGAGAGATCCCGCACCCCATTGATCCGCCGCCGGGGTGCCGGTTTGCACCGCGGTGTCCCATGGCCGCGGGGTACTGTGCCTCGCGGCCGGTAGCGCTTGCGGAGTTGGTTCCAGGACACTTCGTGGCATGCCACCAGGCCTGGGAAATCGCGCAACCGGTCGCCCCGGACCACGTCGGCGGGGGTCACAACGCAGAGGAGGAATAGCGTATGGGTAGCACCACCGCGGCACCGCAGCAGCCGGTCTCCAGCCATGACACGTTCGCGGAGGCGCGGCGAAACACCATTGGGTATCACGCCAAGATCCAGACTCCGTACGGAGCCCAAACCCTTCACTACTGCGACTACACGGCAAGCGGGCGACTCTACGCTCCCATTGAGCGGAGAATCTCTGAGGGGTTCGGACCACTGGTGGGCAATACGCACACGGAATCCAATATCACCGGAACCACCATGACCACCGCGTACCACCACGCCCGCGATCTCATTAAGCGGCACGTCAACGCCGGACCACACGACGTGCTGATCAGTACCGGGTTCGGGATGACCAGCGCCGTCAACAAGTTGCAGCGTATTCTGGGGCTGCGCGTGCCTGAGTTATTCCAGACCGAGGTTGGCGAGGCGGAGCGGCCGGTCGTGTTCACAACGCACATGGAGCACCACTCCAATCAGATCACGTGGCTTGAGACCATAGCGGACGTCGTTGTGCTGACGCCGGATGCCGATGGGCTGGTGTGCCCGGAGCACCTTGAGACGGAGCTTGCGCGGCATGGCCACCGGGCGGTGAAGATTGGGAGTTTCACCGCGTGCTCAAACGTCACCGGTATCCGGACACCCTACCACCACCTGGCCGCCATCATGCACCGGCACCATGTTATCTGCTTTGTGGATTTTGCCGACGGCGCTCC
>CAYTGY010000609.1:0-1794 GCA_964437265.1 uncultured Spirochaetaceae bacterium
ACGGGCAAGGAGCTCACGCATGGAAAACGGTTTGGTGAGGTAGTCGTCCGCCCCCAACTCGAGCCCGAGGACGCGATCAAACTCCTCGTCCTTTGAGGTGAGAAACATGATGGGTACGTCAACGCTGATTCCCCGGATTGCGCGACAGAGCGCCAAACCGTCCATCCGAGGCATCATGATGTCCAGGATCACGACGTCAGGCACATTGCTCCGGACCGACTCCCACGCGCTCTCCCCATCGGAAAACTGGTCCACGTGGAACCCGTTCTTCTCAAGGAGAAACACCACCGCCTCGCGCAGCCCTACCTCATCTTCCGCGATCACAATCCGGTTGTGCTCCATCTTGGGACATCAACGTATCACAGTTCCGCAACAATTGATCACCACTCGGCAACAACCACGCAACGGTTTCCACACACTCACGTGGCAATGATTGGGGCATTGCACACGTATGGGAGGCCCACATGAGTGATCGAAACAGTGATGAAAGGCACGGACCGCACAAGCAGTTGGGGAGAAGCAACTACGCCGCGATCCTCAGGATTGCGCTTCTATCGGTAATCGCCTTGGCGTTTCTGGTCCCCTTGAGCATGGTGGGCGGTCTTACGCGCGAGCGCCAGAACCGTCGCAACGCGGCGGTCGCGGAGGTGGTGAGCTCATGGGGCGGCGAGCAGGTTCTCAGCGCTCCGGTGGTGGTGATTCCGTTCGTCTCAGTCCATGTGGACGGCGAAGGCGCTGAGACCCGCACGGAGCATCAACTCCGCGTCACCGCCGAACGGCTGGAGACGCAGGTGGTGACGGACACGCAGATCCGTCATCGCGGCATCTACGAGGTCCCGCTCTACACCGCCTCCGCATCGCTCGCCGGGACGTTCGCCATTCCACACACGGATGAGCTTGACCTGAAGCCGGACGCAACCGTTTCCTGGAACCGGGCACGGGTCATACTGGCCGTGGGCGGCATTCTTGGCCTCACCGAGCGACCGGTGCTGACCTGGGCCGGCACCCAACACCCCTTTGGCGGCTCGGCGGAGCAGTTCGCGTCGTTGAGCTCTACGCTGGAAGCGAATCTGCCGGAAATTGAACCGGGAGCGACCTATGCGTTCTCAACGCGGGTGGAGCTCCGGGGCGGAAACAGTTTCAGACTGATCCCCGTCGCCGCGTCCAGCACAACTACCGTAGACTCAGACTGGGTGAGCCCCAGCTTTGCCGGCAGCATGCTGCCCACCTCGCGCGATATCTCAGACAACGGTTTTACCGCCACCTGGACCACCGCAGCGCTGGGTCTGGGATTCCCCTCCTTCTGGGTACGCGGTGAGGTGGCTGAGTCCCGGCTCTACTCCTCCAGCTTCGGTGTGGAGCTCTACCAGCCGGTTGACACCTACCAGAAGACCTCACGAAGCGTGAAGTACGGGATCCTGTTCATCCTGCTGCCGTTCCTCACGTTCTTTCTGTTTGAAGTCTTCACCAACGAACGCATCCACCCGGTGCAGTACCTGCTGGTGGGCGCGGCGAAGGTGGTGTTCTACCTCCTGTTGCTCTCGCTTTCCGAGCACGTTCCATTCATGACGGCGTACGCCGCCGGAGCAGTGGCGACCACGCTGATTGTCACCCTGTACACCGTCTCAATTGTGCGCACCAACACCCGAGGATGGCTCATACTGCCGGTTCTGCTTGCAGAATACACCTACCTGTACACCGCGCTCTCAAGTGAGGACTACGCACTTGTGCTTGGGGCAGTTGGGCTGTTCGCCATCCTGGCAGGCGTAATGATCCTCACTCGAACGGTCGACT
>CAYTGY010000610.1:0-1794 GCA_964437265.1 uncultured Spirochaetaceae bacterium
CCGACTTCGCCGGTGGCATAAGCTCCGACGTGCTGGCATACTCACAGCGTGGAGAAACTATCCCGTGGATCTTCACCTTGTGGCCGCAGGGCTATCCGCAGAATGTCTCCGATATTCTGCAGGAGTACGTTGCCGGCCGTATCAACTTCTCGGAAGCGCTCGAGCGACTCGACGCGGACTACAAGTCCCTCGCCGAGTAGACTCAATCACACCGCGGGGCGGCGGCTATGCCGTCGCCCCCCTTTGATATCCAGCGGAGGACGTAGGTGGCTGCCGGCATTCGCGAACGAGTTCTCAACAGTTTCTGGTTCTACACCGCATTCCCGTATGCGGTCTTCCTGACGTTTGTCTTGGTCCCGTTCTTCATCGGCGGATACTACTCGCTGACCGATTGGAACGGCGTTTCGAGTAACCTGGACTTCGTGGGACTGCAGAACTATCTGAGCATGTTTCGCGACGACGCGCGGTTTCTCCAGTCGGCTGGTTTCACCGTCAAACTCACCGTGGCTGCCTGCGTGGCGGTCAACCTCATGGGGTTGGGCTACGCGGTCATGTTCCACCGTACCACCAGATGGAGCTCGGTCCTCCGTGTGATCCTGGTGCTTCCGAACGTCATCGGTGGAATCATCCTGGGTTTTGTCTGGCAGTTCATCTACTCGCAAGCACTCCCGTCGTTCGGTGGGGTGCTGGAGTCGATCGCATGGCTCGGCGAAGCCGACACGGCATTCTGGGCCGTACTGATTGTGCTTATTTGGCAACAGGCAGGGTACGTGATGTTGATCTACATCGCTTCCATGAACAGCATTGACGAGCAGCTGTTCGAAGCGGCGGAGATCGATGGCGCGTCTCCGTTCAAAAAGTTCACCCACGTGACGCTGCCGCTCATTGTGCCGGCGTTCACCGTGAGCATCTTCATTGTGCTGGCCTACTCGTTCAAGATATTCGGCCTGGTCTTCGCCCTCACCGGAGGCGGCCCGTACGGATCAACCGAATCGCTGGCGATCAACATCTACCGCGAGGCGTTCCTCTACGGGAACTACGGGCTGGGCTCCGCCAAAGCCGTGGTCTTTTTCGTCTTCGTCGCGGTCCTGTCGTACCTCCAAGTGCGCTTCACGCAGAAGCGGGAGGTCAACCTATGAGAACCAAGACGAGCCCGTTGCGCGTGCTTTTCTTCGTTCTCACCTTCTTGTTGGCCGTGCTCGTTCTGGCCCCGTTCTACTTTGTGTTGACGAATTCGCTGAAGTCATACAGCGAGATCATCTTCAACGCGGCACGACTGCCGCAGGAGTTGATGTTTAGCAACTACGCGGTTGGTATTGAGCGAGTTCGCTTCTGGCAACTGTTCTTCAACTCGTTTTATGTCACCGTGCTCGGCATCACCGGAATGTGCATCTTGGGATCGATGGCTGCGTGGAAGATGGCACGCGTGAAGTCGCGTACGAGCACGCTCATGTACGCAAGCTATATTTTGGCAATGATCATCCCGTTCCAGTCAATCATGATCCCGCTGGTCGTGGTGGCGGTGAATCTGAGCATGCTGAACCCTACCGGACTAGGCATCATCTACTGGGGCTATGGAATGCCCCTGACGGTCTTCTTGTACCGCGGTTACTTCAACTATGTCCCCAAAGAGCTTGATGAGAGCGGGATGCTCGACGGCTGCAACGACTTGGTCCTGTTCTGGCGGATCCTCTTTCCGCAGCTGCGCACCATGACGACCACGATCATCATCTTGCAGGCGCTGTGGGTATGGAACGACTTCTTGCTTCCGCTGCTGATTCTCAACAAACGCGC
>CAYTGY010000611.1:0-1786 GCA_964437265.1 uncultured Spirochaetaceae bacterium
GCCACGGAGAACCGCGAGTCGCCCCACACCGCAGGTGCGCCGGAGAGCCGAAGGATTCGCTCATCGGTGAGCGGAAGCCGTGCAAGCCGGTCACGCTCTTCAGCGGAAATCTCCCACACCCGGTCGTAGAACCCCGGGAGCGTAACCCGACCATCAGCGTCGTGCATCCCGGCAACCAGCTCGGCCAGGATCTGTGCGGGGTTTGCTACCGCGCCGCCAAATGCTCCGGAGTGAAGGTCCCTGCCCGGGCCGCGCAGGTTGATCTGAAAGTATCCCAGACCGCGCAGTCCGTAGGTGATCGTTGGTGTGTCCGGCGCGTGCATCCCGGAATCCAGGTTCAGACACACATCAGCGGCGAAGAGCTCGGCGTTCGCGGAGAGCGCCGCTGCCAGGCTTGGTGATCCAATCTCCTCCTCGCCTTCAAGGAGAAACCGAACGGTGACCGGTAGCTCGCCGGTGGCGGTCACCGCTTGGAGGGCGCAGACGGTAGCCATCACCTGAGCCTTCATGTCTGAGGCGCCTCGTCCGTAGAGGCGGCCGCCTCGCTCCGTGGGCGCAAACGGATCGCTCTCCCACAGCTCGAGCGGGTCCGGCGGCTGGACATCGTAGTGCCCGTATATGAGCAGAACCGGGGTTGTGCCGGAGTTTTCTCCGGCCGGGATCTCCCCCCACACCAGCGGGTGACCGGAGGTGGCGACGATGCGCGTTCGCGGAACGCCCGCGTCTTCAAGCGCTCCAACCAGCCACTCCGCCGCGCTGAGCACGTCCTGTTGATGCGCCGGGTCTGCGGAGACCGACGGAATCCTGATGAACTGCTCGAGCGCCGCGCGAGACTCACTGCGGTGCTCATTCGCGTACTGAGTAGCGAGTGTGCGGTGGTTAGCCATCTGGTGCTCCTTGTCAGCGGTATGTTCTCACCGCGGAGACACTCGCGTCAATGTATCCCGCATACACAATCTGATTGCGGGCCGCAAGCGCAAGCGTGGCGGGGTCTCCTCCTGCGGTGAACCCGTCCGGGCTGAACGCGGTGAGATCCCACGTGTCGCGGCTGAACTGGTATCTCCGGATTACGGTGCTCAGCGTGGGCTCCTCACCCCCGTCGGTATCCACGGAGAAGAGATAGAGGGAGTTGGGGTCCGCCGCCAATCCAACGTTCGCCGCCGGTCCGGCGTCGGGTACCGTCTCTGCCGGTGGCGCCGGAGTCCCCGGGGCCGGGGTCATCAAGACCGAGGTTCCGTTCCCGTTCCAGGTCACCAGACGGATCTTCTTCTCATCCGGCGAATAGTAGGCCGCGTAGAGATCGCCGGTGACCGGCTCCACTGCGACATCAAAGAGCTCATCTGCGGCAACGTCAGCGTCCACGCCGGAGTCCGCCGCAAGCGCTTCCGGTGTGCCCCACGTAGTTCCGTCAAGACGTGAGGCGTGAAGCGTTGTGCTCGCCGTCTCAAACGCTACGTAGACAGCATCGCCAATAGCCGCCAGCTCCAGATTGCTGTCCGGGGTCTCCGCGGGTCCAGTGAGCGGGGTGGTTGAGCCGTCCAGATAGAACGAGGCGAGCGACCCGTCGGCCGCACGATAGGCCAGATAGACCGCATCGACGCCTGACGAGGCTACCTGCAGCTGCGGTGCGGATGCGTGGGCCGCGGGCAAGCCCTCGCTCCAGAGGACCCATCCGGCGCTGTCCGTGGTGTACCGCCAGACCGATGGAACATCGGTGGCCGCGTTGACCGCAGCCAGATACACCACGTCATCGGCGGCGGTAACCGATGCTCGTCCGCGGCGGGTT
>CAYTGY010000612.1:0-1778 GCA_964437265.1 uncultured Spirochaetaceae bacterium
GAAAGCCTGGAGCCGCAGCTGGTCGATCGTCTGGACACCTACAGCCTCAAGGAAGTGGTGCCGTACTCGGATCGGTTTCTCTCCGGGTTCAGAGGCGAGTCGTACTCGGTGGAGCTCAGCGACGGCTTTGAACGTGCAAAGGGTGTGATGGACGGCGTCATCAGAACCGACGTGCATCGTGACATAGGCGGCGACACGCAGCGGATTCACACGCTGCATATCCTCTACTCCGGTGTAACGTTCAAGTACGTTGTCCTGCCGGTGTATGCGCTCAAGTACCGTTTCAAGAAGAAGCTCTTTCCGGTTGTCATCAATGGGGAGACCGGCGAGATTGAGGGAAAGCGCCCGTACAGTTGGATCAAGATGGCCGCTCTGGTGCTTGCAATCGGCGGTGTACTGGTTGGCGGGTACTTCCTGTTGGAATACTTCGGCGTGATATAGGCGGAGGAAGGAAATGGCATCAACGCTCAACCTGACGGAATCTGAGGCTGCGGTCGCACTGGCGGCCATGGTCTCCTTCAGCGACGACGAGCCATCGGAGGCGGAGGGCGTGGTGCTGCGGACGTACTTCCGCTTTGAGACTGCGGAATCGCTGCAGAACAAGCTCTCAGAAGCCGGAGTGGCCTACCCGGTAGACCTGATGCAGGCACAGGACGCGGTACTGGAGACGTTGTCTGCCGCACCAAAACCCGTACAACTCCGCACGCTGGGCGTGTGTTGGCTCCTGGCGAACGCAGACGGCCATGTGGACCAGGCTGAGATGAACCTTCTGGGTGCGGCTGCAGACCGGTTGGCGATCAGCCTGGCGGAGGCACGTTCAGTTGCGGACGCCGGCATCCCTGAGGCCGACGAGTCGGGAGTGGACGGCGTGCTCAAGGGAGGCGAAGTCCCGGAGCACGGACCCGAGCTCACCGCTTCAGAGGGCGCCATTGCGTTGGCGTTCTGGGTGGGGTTCAGCGACGACAATCCGTCGGACGCTGAAGCGGCGGTCATCCGCGAGCACTATGGCTATGAAGCCGCCGCCGGGTTCATTGAGACGATGGCCGCGGCTGGTCTGACGTACCCGGGCGATCTCTTCAAGCTGCGCGCGGCAATTGGAAGCGCGCTCGCGGGCGTCCCCAGGAACGAGCAGCTACTCGCACTGGCAGTCGCGCACAAAGTTGCAGCTGCGGATGGCGGCATTGACCAGCGAGAGCTGCAGACAATCCGTGATTACTGTGAGATGTTCTACATCGGCATCGCGGAAGTGGAGCAGTACTTCAAGACCTCTCTCGTGTAGGGCGAATATAGTTAGCAATCGTTCCGAATTGTCCCTTGCGTTCACAACAAACCTAGGATATAGTTCTACTCAACAATCCACCCAAGGAAGACCGTTGGGTTTCCAGCCCGAAGGCCGCCCCCGCGCAGGAGAGTTGCGTCCGGGATACGTGCGCTACGGGTCGGCAGCCGACAGCGGCGAAGGAGCTACAGTGAAGAGTGTAAAAGGGACGCAGACCGAGAAGAACCTGCTCGCCGCATTCGCCGGAGAATCCCAAGCACGGAACCGCTACACCTATTTTGCCGGCAAGGCACGAGAGGAAGGCTATATCCAGATCGCTGAGATCTTCACAGAGACGGCAAATCAGGAGAAGGAGCACGCCAAGCGATTCTGGTCGTTTCTGGAAGGAGGCGATGTAGAGATCACGGCTATGTATCCCGCCGGCTTTGCTGAGGACACCGTTGGTACCACGGCGGAGAACCTTGAGCATGCAGCCGCCGGAGAGCGGATGGAGTGGACC
>CAYTGY010000613.1:0-1769 GCA_964437265.1 uncultured Spirochaetaceae bacterium
TTGAAGAGTACATGCGCCACGTCGATCAGCGCTTTGAGGCCGTGGACAAGCGCTTCGACGACCTGATCCACTACGTGGACAAGCGTTTTGAGGCCGTGGACAAGCGGTTGGGCTTCCAGCAGTGGCTGATCGGCGTCGGCTTCCTGGTGCTCACCACTCTCATGACCGTGTACCAGTTTCTGGCGTAGGGTCTCTACCTTGCACCGGACCGTCACAGTAGCGCAAGCGACCCGTTCGGGTGAACCCGACATAGCCGGCCGTACTGGTCTCGTTCGTCCGCAACCGTTGTTCGTCGGTCCTCCATGGAGTATCCTGTTCTTGGAGGGCGTATGGGTAGCCAGTCCGCAAGAGTTCCTCATGAATTCTGCGCAGACCTTGCCACGGCGATTCACCCGTATGAGCATAGACAGCCCAATGACATCGACATTGCCGTGACCGGTTTGTCCGGTCGCGCTTTTCTCCACGCTTACGGAGTCCTTCTCGGTACACTGGACCATCCGTTCGACCTTGTGGAGCTCGATGCGAGCAACCGGTTCAGCCAGAGGTTGCGCGAACGAGGTGAGCTTGAGCGAGTTGGATAGACTCTCGCAGCGCATGCTGTTCGCTATTGCTCAGGACTTCGACAAGTCCGTTCCGCAAGGTTTCCGTTGGCATAGAGAGCTCTTGGATCAGATGAAGGTACCTACCGAACAACGCCCGGCGGTCATCAATCAGCAGGAGTATGATCTATTGCTGCCGTACCTTGCATCCCGACACCTGGTCAGTTTGTCAACTCTATTCGACGATTCCAGGCCACGATCCTGTCGAGCGAAGAGTGATCTCGTACCCTAACGTTTCCCTTTTCACCATCCTTCACCCGCGCTACAATCCCGGCATACCTCGCGCTGGAGTTGTGTATGAGATCTTGAGTGGTAGGTCTCGTCCTCCTGGTAGCCGTGGCGCTCTGTGCTTCGGCACAGGAGCAGCCGCGCCTTGCGCTGGTGGTGGGCAATGCGGAGTACGACCACTTTGGGGTGCTGCGTAATCCCGGCAATGATGCGCGGGATATCTCCGCATCGCTCTCCGGTCTGGGATTCGATGTCACTACCGTTCTTGATGCGGACTGCCGCACGCTCTTCAGCGCCATACGCGACTTTGGCGACGAGCTCGCGCGCAACCCGGGGGTGGGGCTCTTCTACTACGCCGGGCACGCCATTGAGGCCGGGGGAGTGAATTACCTCATTCCCATTGACGCGGACATCCGCGCCCAAGATGAGGTGGAGTTCGCCTCAATCGCGCTAGATCTGGTGCTCTCAAAGATGGAGACCGCCGGGAACCCAACCAGCATTGTGGTGCTCGACTCCTGCCGGGACAACCCGTTGCCTGAGACCGCGCGCGGGGGCGGCGGGAGCCTTGTTGTGTATGCCACTGAGCCCGGGAGTACCGCCGCCGACGGTGACGGCCGCAACAGTCCGTTTACATCCGCGTTCCTCGAGCATGTGGGGACGCCCGGGCTGGACGTTGAGCTGATGCTCCGCAATGTCCGCCGGGATGTGATCAGCACAACCGGTGGGCGTCAGACGCCGTGGACCAATTCCCAGCAGTTCGAAATGTGGCATAACTGGAGGGAGTTTGGCTTGAAACGAAGGAAGGACCGGGCCAACGATGCGAGAATGGGCCTACAGGCGATACGCGTGCCGGCTACATGAACGTGTGTACTGTGGAAACTCGCGCTGCGGATCGCCGAGTTTGGTGGCGTGTTCGGTGGTTATCAGTGTCAGCATGTTCGG
>CAYTGY010000614.1:0-1756 GCA_964437265.1 uncultured Spirochaetaceae bacterium
CTGATGGGGCCACCGGCGGAGGTGCTCGAACTGTAACGCTTCCGCGCGGCGAGACGGTCCGCGTAGAGTTCCAGATCGGCGCAGAGGCGGGTACGGAGCAGAAGAGCTATCCGGTTCAGGTCGTTTTTGACTACCAGGGCAATGCGTTTACCCACCACGTTGACCTGATAGTCACCGATTTCCCCACTGATCTGGAGAGCACTGTTGTGGATCTGGATCCCTACCTCAACGTGGACGGGGCAAGCTCGCTGCAAGACTTTGAGGACTTTGATCAAGAGGGGTTCGGCGGGCGATTTGCCCTTCCGGCGCAGTTCATGCCGGATGAAGGCCGCAACCGTTACCTGGGTGTCACCTTTGACCTTCCCAGTTCGCAGGACGGCGATCTCAATCTGGTTGAGGCACGCGGGCAGACGATTGAAATGCCGCGCGGCCGCTACGACCGGCTCTATCTGCTCACCACAAGCGTGAATAGCTCCAAGGGTGACGAGTCGCTGCAGGTCACGTATGCGGATGGCTCGGAGACCGTCCCGTTTCAGGTGACCGATTGGTGCGTACAGCCCAAGTACGAGGATGTCCCCATCATGCGGGCCCCGTATCGGCACATGACCGCCGGCGTACTCAAGGACTGTCGGCCGCAGATCTTTTTGATCCGGCTGCCGCTAGCGTCAGGTCGGGAGGTGGTGAGCGTCACGCTGCCGGACACGCGGACGCTCTACTTCACCTCCATGACGCTGGTCAGGGAGTAGCCGGGATGAGATTGTTGATCCGCCGGGTGCACGCCGTGCTTCTTGTAACCGCCGTGGCGCTGGTGGGGCCACAAATCGTGGCCCCACAGTCGGCTGTCGCAGATCTGCCGCCGGTCGTGGACCCGTTCGCGCTGGACGCGATGCCGGTGCTTCTTGTGGGGACCCGGGCGGCACAGATCTCCAGCTTTGACCGCAGCGGCGGCAACGACGACGGCAATCGACGCTGGGCGTACCTGGAGTACGCCCGGGATACGCGGACATTTACCGTCTTCAGGAGCGTGGGGCCGGGTGCGTTGCTTCGGTTGTGGATGACCGGTTGGCGGAACCCTGCTGAACTCGAGTTTCTCTCAGACGGTGTACCGACGTTGAGCGCCGGCGTGCTCGAGCTCTTTGGCGGTGCGCATCCAGCGTTTCCCGCCGCGTACGTGGGCGATGAGACGGTGTCCAGCGGCGGATTCTACTCGTACCGCCCTATCCTGTACGATCGGGAGCTGGAAGTACGAACACACTCGGTCTCCCGTTACATACAGTGGACCTACCACCGGTACGCTCACGCCGGAACGCCGCAGGAGAACACGCTGCGGATGCGGCGGTTCCGGAGCTCGCTGGAGGCAGCCCGGGCAGAACCGGTGCGGTCCGCCGAGGTGGCGCCCGGAGCCGAGCACCTGCTATTTGCAACGGAGTCAAACGGCGGCGTCATCCAGCAGCTTCGACTCACCATTGTCCCCGGCACCGTCGTTGGCGCGGAGTCCGGTGCGGCGGCGACGGTGTTGGATCAGTTGTGGCTCACGATCGCCGCGGACGGCGCCGCCGCACCGCAGGTCAACGTACCCGTCGCTCACTACTTTGGCGGAGTTCCGAACGGAGAGCCGGTGACAAGCCTGGTTGTGTCATCGCAGACGGTGGACCGCACCCACACCTTGAGCTCGCGTCTCCCAATTCCGTTTGGCCGGCGGTGCCGGATCTCGCTCGTGAACCGATCGGATGCCAGGGTGGCCGTCACCGGACGC
>CAYTGY010000615.1:0-242 GCA_964437265.1 uncultured Spirochaetaceae bacterium
CCCCGCACGAGGATCCGTGGTCCGCCGCGCTGGGGCCGTCCACGCCCGCGCTCACGGTGTTGCAGTGGCACGGAGAGACCTTCGAGCTTCCTCCCGGGGCCGTTCGCCGGGCGGCAAGTGCGGTCTGCACGAACCAGATGTTCACCATGGGTGACCGGCATATTGGGATGCAGTTCCACTGCGAGAGTACGCCACGGAGCGTTGCCGAGCTGATCGCCGCAAGCGCGGAGGAGATTCGCACC
>CAYTGY010000615.1:252-1748 GCA_964437265.1 uncultured Spirochaetaceae bacterium
ACGTTGCCGAGCGGATCGGTCACCTCGACGGTCACCGGACCGTACCAGATGCCGGCGCATCAGATCCGCCGCGGCGTGCGAAAGCACGCAGGAGGCGCGCGGCCGCTGCTGCACCGCGTGCTGGCACATCTGGAGCGCGCGGCCGAGGAGATGCCTCCAGCAGAGTCGCGTCTTGAGTGACAGAGATGAGCCCCGGAGGTGTTGCAATGGCTGTCAGAACAGGGGGACACGCAATGAAGAGATTGATAGCCGTCCCGGCGCTGCTGGTTGTGCTGCTTGCAAGCTGCGCTTCCACGCGGCATTTGGACACCGTAGAGCTCGAGCGCTCCACATTGAAGATCGATGTGCGCGGAGAGACCGCCGCACGCGTTGATGCGGACTACCACGTGAAAGTTGATGCGGATGACCCGCTGGGCACCATGATCAGTGTTGGGACCTCGTTTGCAAAGGCAACCCAGGTGCAGCAGGTGCGTGGCCGGTTGGAGCGCGCGACCGCGGATCTGGACGTGGCACAGGTGATAGAAGAGGGGCTTTCCGAGTTCTTCTCAGGGGAGTTCGGTGCGCGGATGGTTGATCGGGCCACGGCGGCGGACTACCTGCTGGTTGTTGAGGTCCAACACTACGGGATTGAAGCCGGTTCGTGGAGCAGTGCGGTTGAGATGAGAGTTGAGGTGTTGTGCAAGCTGTTCCGGACGGACGACGGCCGGCGCGTCTGGCGGAATCGCGTCAGCGTGAGCCAGGAGGCAAGCCCCGCGTTCTTTGGGCTCTCCGGCGTTGCCGGCAACGTGGTCAGTGCCGGTGTGTTGAGCGAGCTGACCGAGGAGGAGATTGCACGCGGCATGGAGCGGCTCTCCCGGCGGATCGCATTTGAGATAGCATACGAGTTTGAGGACGACTTCTACCGGGCGCGATTCTAGCGCCTCTGAGCGACCGGAGCCCACGCGTCCCGGGACCTGCGGGTTCAACACCAATCGAATTTCAGTGAAGCAGGCGATCCGGAGAGCCAACCTCTCCGGAACGGTTTTTGTAGGACAGTACCGATTTTCGCCGTACATGGCGTGCGGGGGCGTTGTGCTGGACTACGTGGCTCGCGGGCTGGTTGGCGCCGACGGCCGACGCGCGAGCAGATAGACGTTCTCCGTGGACTGGGCAATCGCCAGCGCGAGTGAGGCAAGCACCGTCCCGACAATCGGAAGGAATGCAGAGCCGGACCAGAGCACGGTGAAGAGGACGATTGTGTAGAGGATCACCGACTGCGCCAGGACCGGTGTGCGACGCGAGCTCACGTACTGCGCGCGGTACCACGCCTTCATGGCTGCAAGCGCCGGGACCACCGCAAGGATGAGTACCGGTGCGCGCGTCAGCGGCAGTAACCGCTCAGAGAGACCTGAGACATCCGCGAACCACCACTCGCCAAGACGGGTAAGCCCCGCGGCAAGCAGAAGCCCGGCCACCTCGCCGTCGGCCAACTCCTCGTAAGCCCGTTCGAGCACCAC
>CAYTGY010000616.1:0-1746 GCA_964437265.1 uncultured Spirochaetaceae bacterium
GATGGCTTATCCACGCTGATAGAGAGAGGCAAGCTCTGAGACGATTCCATTGGTCCGCGGTACCCAATCCGCGTATATCAGGGTGGTCAATCGTCGAGTCTTCCCGCTCCGTCTTTCCGTTTTCTCTACTGGTCATATAGAAAGGAGCGGCCAAGAAGAAAGGAAGACTGCTGACTTGCTACTTGACAAGAGGTTCTTCATATCAGGCTGAGATGTGGACGAGCAGCCGGGGTCAGCGGACGGGTGTCAACGCGATATGGTTTCTTCAGTGGCCGCGGAGCGGCTTACTTGAACATGTGCATTCAGCTGTCAGCTGCCTGATCTGTCGGCGACGGATTCATCTCCCGGTGATGCCGGCTCCGGACGGTCCCGCAGGTCGCTCGGCTCGGATCAGCTAAAGCGGTCCGTTGTGTCTCTCTACTGTGCCGCTGCAGCTGGTGGCGTCGCATTTCGCGCAGGTGTTTCGCGAAGAGTACGATCTGTCGTTGCTACCGCCGTAATGTCGAAGGTTTTGCCCTTGGAGGCCTATCCCGATGGACCACGGCTCTGCGACGGTGGGAGGCAGCTACTTCGTCCCGCTCGATTCGATTAGCTCAAGTGTTTTGCGTATCTCCCGTTCATCGTAGAGCTGATCTGTTACATACTTGTGTAACACGCTCGCGATCAGCGTCTGATATGGGACCCCTTCGCGAGATGCCCGGTCCCGAATCTGGGAAAGATCCCGCTCCGAGATCCTAATGTTCACATTCTTGCGCTTCTTGCTCTCTTGCGCGATGCGGCGAACATTGGCCTCCGTTTTAGCATCTGCCGGAACGTACTGGTCGATCTCATCCTCAATTTGCTGCTCTTCCTCATCGAGTTCGAAGATGTCCTTCATTGCTCGCCTCCGTAGCGTTTGTGGAGCTTCCGGCTCGGATAGGCCGTCTTGAGAAAGAGCGTCTGTCCGTCTTCTTCAATGACAAACGGGACGGCCCAGCAGTATCCGTCTATCTTCATGACCAGGATCTGCTGATTCGGCCGAGTCTCGTGCTTCACGATCGCCTCGAACTCTTCTTTCTCATAGAGCTCCGCGATCCTATCGAACGAGATTCCGCGACGTTCCTGCAGTTGTTGGTTTTTCGCCTCGCTCCATCGAACCACTGCTACTTGTATCACATATAGTATACATCGTCAATCCTACGGTCGGCGGTCCACGACGTACGCGTGCTGACTCGACCGCACCCGCTTTCGATAGCGGTGGAGATAGTAGAGAGAGACATGGCACGTAGGATTGAGACGACCCGAAGGGTCGATTCAATCCAATGTTCAAGAAGCCCGGGCTGAGGAGCCCCTCTCTAGTATAGGGCAATGCGTGGCGAAAGACGGGCGAAGCGAGCGGGCGGCGAGGCGATGAAGATGCTACCGGTGTGGCTGCGCGGGAGTCTTGAGCGAACATCGTCACCGGTAGCAAGGGCAACTACTCCCAAAGCGGTCTGCGGGAAAGGCCGAACGTTGCGATCGCACACACCTCTATCGTTGCGCCGGGTGGCGGTGGAATCAGAGTTCCTGGCGGGTGCGAGCAGACGGTTCATAGGCGCTTGTGTGCAATGAACCGCCACGTAGACGCCCTTTGCCGCTTCAAGGAGGGCGACGGCGAGCTTGAGCGGGGTGCTTGAGGAGGGATGAAGAAAGCCGAAGTAGCGGATCTTTACAAAGCCCTTGGGAAGCACATGCTGGAGGAACCGCCGCATGAACTCGAAGGGCTTG
>CAYTGY010000617.1:0-1746 GCA_964437265.1 uncultured Spirochaetaceae bacterium
TGTCCGGAAGTACTTCGGCACAATAATCCCGTACACGGACAACAAGTTTGCGGCGCTCAACTCGGCAGTCTGGTCCGGCGGAAGCTTTGTGTACGTGCCGCCCGGCGTCAAGGTCGATGTTCCACTGCAAGCCTACTTCCGGATCAATTCGCAGAATTTCGGGCAGTTTGAGCGCACGCTGATCATTGCGGATGAGGGCAGTTTTGTGCACTACATTGAAGGATGCACGGCCCCCATCTACGCCACCGACAGCCTCCACAGCGCGGTGGTTGAGATCATCGCGTTGCCCGGCAGCCGGGTTCGCTACACAACCATCCAGAATTGGTCCAGCGATGTGTACAATCTGGTCACCAAGCGGGCCGTCGCCCAGCGGGATGCCGTGGTGGAGTGGATCGACGGGAACATCGGCAGCAAGCGCACGATGAAGTACCCGGCCGTGTTCCTGATGGGCGAGGGGGCGCACGGAGAGGTGCTCTCAATTGCGTTCGCCGGTACCGGTCAGGAGCAGGACACCGGCGGGAAGATGGTACACGCGGCCTCGAATACCAGCTCCGTCATCACCTCCAAGAGTATCAGCAAGGACGGCGGGGTTGCGAGCTACCGTGGACAGGTTCGGGTGGAGCCGGGGCTCTCTAACATCCGGAGCCACGTGGTATGCGACGCGTTGATTCTTGATCCAAAGAGCACAAGCAACACGTACCCGTACATGGACATCAACGCGGAGGACGTCTCTATAGAGCATGAGGCGCGAGTCAGCAAGATCAGCGAGGAGCAGCTGTTTTATCTCATGACCCGTGGTATGAGCGAGGATGAGGCGTCGCTCATGATCGTGAACGGGTTCTTGGACCCGCTGGTGAAGCAACTGCCCATGGAATACGCGGTTGAGCTCAACCGCCTTATTGAGCTGGAGATGGAAGGGTCGGTCGGCTGATGAGTGAGGCAACAACAACACTAGCGGCGGTGAGCGGTCTCTCGCAGTTTGTGGCGGAGCAGGATGATCCGGGCTGGCTTGCACCAATCCGGCGCCGCGCCCTTGAACGATTCGGCCAGTATTCCTGGCCGTCCCTGGCCGACGAAGAGTGGCGGCGCACGCCGCTGCGCGGATTCGAGTTTGACGGCTACGGGCTGCTCTCGCCCTCGCGGACACCGCTGCGCCGCGGTGAAGAGCCCGCTGAGTCCGCGGACCCTCAGGGTCCGTCCCCGTCCCCGGGCGGCGTTCTTTCCTTTGACGGTGCGGCGGTTACCGAGTGGTGGGTTGCTCGTGAACTCTCAGAGCACGGCGTGGTTCTGGTTCCCTGGAGCTCAGTCGCCGCAGGGACGGAGCTCGCCGACCGGCTGTCGCAGGAGTTGTCTCTGGCTGTCGAACAGGCCGACGACCGCATCCAGCTATGGCGCTACGCGATTATGACCCACGGGGCGCTATTGGTTGTGCCTGACGGTGTGGAGCTCACGCGTCCGCTATTCGTGAACTATCACGCCGGGGGCGAAGAGTTGTTGGTGGCTGCGCAGACAGTGATTATGGTAGGGGACGGAGCTCGCTGCGAGATTGTGCGTCGGCTCACAAGCGGGCACGAGGGAGAGGTGCTGCTGCTTGACGGGACCACCGGCACAGTAGGTGGGAGCTCCACGGTCACGCTGCAGACGGTGGAAGCGCTTGGAGAAGAGTCGGTACTCTTCTCCAACGCTGCGCTGCGCGGTGAGGCAGATGCGGCGCTCACCACACACGAGTCGTATCTGGGTGCGGAC
>CAYTGY010000618.1:0-1743 GCA_964437265.1 uncultured Spirochaetaceae bacterium
GAGGCGGAGCTGGTTGGTGTCCCGGGTGTACTGTGCGTGCCGCACCTGGGCGCGGCTACGCCTGAGGCGGATGAGAACTGTGCGGTGATGGCGGTGCGCCAGCTGCGCGCGTATCTGGAAAGCGGGAATATTGTTAACTCGGTGAACTTCCCACCATGTCAGATGGACCCCTCGGAGAATCAGCGGATCCTCATCGCGAACCGGAACATCCCGAACATGGTGGGCCAGATCACCGCGGTTCTTGCCGGTGAGAAGATCAACATTGCGAACCTGCTCAACCGTCACAAGGATGAGCTTGCGTACAACATCATCGACATAGAAGGAAACATCACGGGAAACGTACTGGGCCGGCTGCGTTCAATTGACGGCGTGATCTTCGTCAGGACAATACAACCGGTACTTGCATAACATGCGAAAGACACAACGAGTACACAGAGCGGCGGCCGTTATCGCGCTGGCGCTGGTAACGGCTTTGGCTAGCTGCGGCGACGCTCGGGCAGATCTGGGTGACGGCCTATTCGCGGTTCTGGAAACCAACCAGGGTGAGATCGTCATGCGGCTGCATTTTGAGCGAGCTCCCATGACCACGGCCAACTTCGTTGGGCTGGCGGAGGGCACCATCGCATCCACGCGCGGTGAGTCCACCCGTTACTTCGACGGGCTCACGTTTCATCGGGTGGTGCCGGGTTTCGTGGTTCAGGGCGGTGATCCGTCGGGTAACGGAACCGGCGGGCCGGGGTACCGGTTCCCGAATGAGATCCACCCGGAGCTGAGCCACGATGCACCGGGCGTGGTGGCAATGGCAAACAGCGGCCCGCACACCAACGGCAGCCAGTTCTACATCACGCTGGCTCCCACACCTCACCTTGACGGCGGCTACTCGGTCTTTGGACGTGTGGTAGCGGGAATGGACGTGGTTCAGTCGCTCGAGGAGGGCGACACTATCGCGGAGGTCGAGATTGTCCGCAACGGTGCTGCGGCAAAGGCATTCGATGCCAGTGAGCCGGCGTTCCGCGCGCTTGTTGACCAGGCGGAAGCCGAGATAGAAGCGGACCGCGAGGCCGCACGGGAAGCGGCTCTGCGTCTGATGGGGGAGGAGTACCCAAACGCACAGCTGGCCCCCTCGGGCATCTACCTCACCGCGGATGGACCGGCTGGTGCGACCCCGGCTACCGGGCAGCAGGTGACCTTCCACTATACGGCGCGGGTGCTTGGCGGCCAGCAGTTTGATGACACGAGAGGACGGAACGACCCGCTGACGTTGGTGTTGGGCCAGGACAACCTCATCCCGGGGCTGGATGCCGCGCTACGCGCTATCTCACCCGGACAGGATGCCGTGGCTATCATTCCGCCGGAGATGGCATTTGGCGCCGGAGGCGTTCCCGGAGTGATCCCGCCCTGGAGCTTCGTCGTCTTTGAAATAGAGGTTCTCTCTATTGAGTGACCACCGCCGCGAGCCGGCTACTCCAACTCCGCGTACCCGGCTCGCAAGTCTTCCAGGTACTGGCTGAGCTCCTGCGACTTATCCTTGAGCATCCCGATTGACGCCACATCCTCACTGCCGGAAAGACTCTTCATCCTTGCCAGGTCTATCTCCATCTGGCGGAGCTGGCTGAGACTGGAGGAGAGACGCAGGTTGATGATCTCCTGCTCATTCTGTAGCTCGGTAAACGACGTCTGCTGCTTCTGGATCTGGAGAATCGACTTGTCGTACTCCGCCAGTACCTTCTCATTCACCGTTGC
>CAYTGY010000619.1:0-1743 GCA_964437265.1 uncultured Spirochaetaceae bacterium
CGCCGCCTGTAGCGGCTACGTCTACGGGATCAAGATCGCCGCAGGCCATATTGCACTTCATCCGCAAGAGACCGTGCTCCTGGTCACAACGGAAGTCTTGTCTCGGAAGCTCGACCTCACTGACGCGGACACGGCTCCCGTCTTTGGGGATGCCGCAACCGCAAGTCTTATCATGGGACGATCGCGCGCCGCGTCGTCGGGCGGCTACGAGATCGTCTCTACGGCACTCGGAGCGATTGGTGAGCCCGGCGATGCACTACGCGTTCCTGTTGAGCAGGAGGGGCGGATCTTTATGGATGGCCCCAAGGTGTTCCAGCAGGCAGTCCGGAGCATGGTCGATATCCTGATTGAGGCTGCGGAGAGCGCAGGAATCGCGGTCTCTGCGCTTGATCTGGTAGTACCACACCAGGCAAACCAACGAATCATCAATGCGGTGCGGCAGCGGCTCAAAGCTCCTATCGACCGCGTATACAGCAACATCGCGGAACGGGGTAACACCTCCAGCTCCACCATTCCGCTGGCTTTGGAGGAGCTGATGTCCCAGACACGCCCGGCTGCTACGATTGGCTTGACGGCGTTTGGAGGAGGCTACACCTTCGCCGGCGCGGTAGTGAAATCAACCTGAGGAACCGGAGGTCCCATGAGCACCGAGTTGACGCGCTGCCCGTGGTGTGAGGGCGACCAGTTGTACGTTCGATACCACGATACCGAATGGGGGGTTCCGGTCCATGACGACCGGCGGCACTTCGAGTTCTTGATTTTGGAGGGCGCCCAGGCCGGCTTGAGCTGGCTGACCATTCTCCGAAAACGCGAAGGGTACCGGCGGGCCTTTGCCAACTTCGACCCGGAGCACGTTGCACGCCGTACGGAGGCCGACGCAGAACGACTGCGCCACGACCCGTCGATTGTGAGAAACCGGCTCAAGATTGCGTCAGCGATAACGAACGCGCGGGCGTTTCTGAAGATCGTGGAGGAGTTCGGGTCGTTTGACAACTATGTCTGGCGGTTTGTCGACGGCGAGCCGCTTATCAACCGGTGGAACCAGATCTCCGAGGTGCCGGCCACGTCAACCGAGTCCGATGTGCTCAGTAGGGACCTCAAGAAACGCGGGTTTTCCTTCGTTGGATCCACGATTATCTACGCCCACATGCAAGCGACCGGGCTGGTGAATGACCATCTCCAGAGTTGCTTCAGGTACCGGGAACTCGGGGGGACATGAGAACTGCTGCGGCCTCACGGCAAAAAAAGGTGCTTCCAGAGCAAAGGAGGTCGAAATCTCTGGAAGCATAGGCCGTCACGTGAGGCCGCAACAGAAAGACTAAGGAGGAATGCCCCTCGCTTTTGTAATCTAAACAACGAAGCGCCCCAGAAGGTAACAAGGCCACGATGAGGCCACAATCCTACCGGGATTGGCCGTTCTCACCGTCATCCGGCCCGGACGCGCTCTCAGAATCCGGTTCGGAGGCCTCCTCGTAGCTGACATCCTCCACATCGTCTCCGCGGGCGGATTCGGCAGCACGATCAGGATCTGTGCGCCAGGGCTCTTCTTCTTCGGACGGCTCATCAACATTGTTCAACGCCCGGAAGAAGTTTCCCAACTGACCAATACCGTCACGAATCCCTCGCTCAGCCGCACTGAGGAACTCGTTCACCTGCGCTCCGGTTTCGGTTCCCGCGAACTGCTCGGCCGCGCGTTCCGCCTGCCGGTACGCGTCATCCGCGGCGTCTTGCAGACCGTTGCCG
>CAYTGY010000620.1:0-1742 GCA_964437265.1 uncultured Spirochaetaceae bacterium
GCGCTGACCACGACGAAGTATGCGAGATCCCTGGTGTCAATCACTCCCTTCACAAAGCTCTGGAAGTGATAATCCAGCGACAGATAGTTGAACACCCCGGCAAGCCAAGAGGGAAGGTCCACCACCGCGTTTATCTGGGAGATCAACGTCATGAACAGCAGCACCACCGCTGAGACAATGAAGGCGGAGATCTGGTTGCGCGAGATCGCGGAGACGAACTGCCCCACCGCGATGCCCGCCGCACCAAGCAAGACCACCCCCAGGTACTCACCAACGATCTGCCCGGACTCAAAGTCCCCAAATGGCGCTACGGTCAACGGAACGGAAAGAGAGAGCACAAGCGCAAGGAGCAGAACGGCAAGGGCGCCCACGAACTTGCCAAGCACCAACTGCGTCTCCGTGAGCGGCAAGGTAAGCAACAGCTCGCCGGTACCCAGCTTGGACTCCTCAGCCCAACTTCGCATGGTCAGCGCAGGCAGCAGCCCAATGAACAGAATCGGCATGATGCCGAAGTACCCGCGCAGAGACGCTACGTCACGGGCAAAGAATTGCTGAACGTAGAAGAGCCACACCGCGGTAAACGCAAGGAAGAACACCACCGCGATGTAGGCGATTGGCGAGTTGAACGAAGTGCGCAGTTCCTTTCTGACTACCGCAAGAACGCCGTTCATTGCCTCCCCCCTTCGCCGCCGGCGGTGAGCCGGACGAATATCTCCTCAAGGCTCACCCGCCGCGGAACAAGCGCTCGCACGATCAGTCCTTCGCGAACCGCCCACGAGTACACATCTTGGCTCTGAACACCGGGGCTCAGCGTCAACTGCACCTGCTCCCACTCGCCGCTGCGGCGGCGGTCTGAGACAACGCCTAACACCTGAAGTCGCGCGGTATCGATCGGCCGCTCGGACCTGAACTCCACCGTGACGGAGGTCTCCCCCTTGAGCTCGCGGCCAATCTGCTCCGTGGTCCCGCGGGCAACAATGCGGCCCTCGTTGAGTATCAGGGAACGGTCGCATACCGCCTCCACTTCCTGGAGGATGTGCGTGGAGAGGATTACGGTCTTCTCCACGCCAAGCTCACGGATCAGGCGTCTGATCTCCATGATCTGATTGGGGTCCAGACCGCTGGTTGGTTCGTCCAGAATGAGGACGGGAGGATCGTGAAGGATTGCCTGTGCAAGGCCAACCCGTTGTCGATACCCCTTGGAGAGCTGATCGATTGGCCGGTGAATGTATCCTTGCAGACCACACAGCTCAATGGCCCGATCGGTAGCCGTCTCTCTGTCGCTGCCATACACGCCCCGCGCATCGGCAATGAATTCCAGATACTCCGCTACGGTCAGGTCTCCGTAGAGAGGCGCGTTCTCCGGCAGGTACCCAATCCGGCTCTTCACCGCCAAGGGGTCCTCCATCACGTCAAAACCGTCAATCGCGGCTGTTCCGTCTGATGGGAAGTGGAAACAGGTGAGCACCTTCATGATGGTGGTCTTGCCGGCCCCGTTCGGTCCAAGCAAGCCGACAACCTCTCCGGTGTCCACGCTGAAACTCACCCCCCGGACGGCTTCAATGCGACCATACGCCTTACACAGGGCGCGCACGTCAATCATCGTCGTCTCCATCCGGATATGGGATCTGTATGTGCTGCCGGTCCCTGGTCAGGAACGAGTCAGGGAACACGGCGGTTGCTTCTTTGAGTAATCGCTTCAGATCGCGGGCGGTGTAGCGCGGGCTGTAGTGAAGGAGGCC
>CAYTGY010000621.1:0-1739 GCA_964437265.1 uncultured Spirochaetaceae bacterium
TCAGCTCGGGTCCGTCTTTCTTGGCCGGTCCCAGGTTGATGTCGATGTAGTCCAGATAGCCGGCGCTCATCAGGAGATACTTTGCACGTTGCGCATCGAAATCCCCTGCGGCGTCAAGGCGGTAGACCTCCGCCGCTTCGTCCAGCACATACACACTGCGGAGGAACTCCTGCTCGAACGGTTTGGGAATGTCTTCCTCAATCACGCGTTCCAGGTCTGCCTGCGGCACCTCCGTTGGATGGCTCATATTGTCTGAGAGTGTGGTTGTGACCAAGAACGCCAATGCTACGGCCGCCAGCCCGGCTACGACTCTCATGACGATGTGCCGATACCCGACGACCAGGACCGCGAGGAGCGCAACCGGCGCGTAACCCAGCAGAATCAGCGCGTTCTCACTCTTGAACGCGGCGACCGCGAAGATGGGATACGCTACACCGGCGGCGGCCGCGGCGAGATTCGCGAAGTAGACGTTGTTTGTCACCGCGCGAGAGAAGATCGCGGAAATCACCACCGACGCAAAGAAGAACGGCAGAAACAGGAAGAACGGGTAGCGATAGATTGCGATCTGGACAATGTTCGTGTAGGCGAGCACCATCGATGCGGCGAACAGCACGGCACAAATGAAGACGAGGTGCCTGAGGTCTACCCGCTTGAGGTAGAAGCTGACGAATCCGCCTGCGGCGATGCCGAAAAGCGCTATCGCAATGACAAAGTTCGCGGTAAGGTAGTTGGTGACGATCAGCAGCAGGTGGAAGTAGATCAACTCGAGTGCGATACCCGAGAACGAGAAGAGCACCATCGCAGCATAGATGACAATCTGCGAGGTGATATCTTTGGGACGCAAGCATGACTCCTGATGGTAAGGTTACGGCGCATCATAGATGATGAGCGGCTTGCCGGCAAGACGAAAGATGAGAAGAAATGTGGAGGAAGGGATGTTTGTACGGATTGTTACGGTACACGTGAAGCCGGACCGGAGTGCCGCGTTTGAGGCGGCGACTGCCAAGAATCACCGCGGTTCAATCGCGGAGCCCGGCGTGTTGCGCTTCGACGTACTTCGAGATGCCCGGAACCCCGGCACCTACTACCTGTATGAGGCGTATCGGGATGAGGCGGCGACGGCCGCACACAAGGAGACCGCCCACTACGCGGAGTGGAAGCACGCGGTCGCGAGTATGATGGTTGGGGACCGGTCCTCGGTGGCCTGTGAGGTGGTGGAACCCAAGGACCCCGGCACGTGGTAGTGACGTAGCCGCGCACGAACGGTAGGATGTCATGATGAGCGAAGCAATGTCCGCGTACGTTTTGCACGGCCCCAAAGACTTTCGCCGGGATGAGCGCCCGATTCCCAAACCCGGACCAGGGGAAGTACTCATAGCCGTCCATCGGGCCGGTGTCTGCGGGTCTGACGTCCACTACTACCGTGAGTTCCAGATTGGGCAGTTCATTCCCCAGCACCCGTTGATCCTGGGGCACGAGTTCGCCGGCGCAGTGGAGGCAGTCGGAAGCGGTGTTCACGGGTTCCGCTCCGGCGACCGCGTAACCGTGGAGCCCTCACTGGAGTGTGGGACGTGTCGTTTCTGCAGAGCGGGGCGCTACAATCTCTGCGAGCGGATGCGGTTCATTGGGACGGCGGCGACGGTTCCGCACATCGACGGCGCGTTCGCCGAGCACGTTATCGCTCCGGCTTCTCACTGCTATCTCCTTCCTGATGCGGTGAGTTACGGGCTTGGCGCGTT
>CAYTGY010000622.1:0-1739 GCA_964437265.1 uncultured Spirochaetaceae bacterium
ATTGGGGATGAGATCAACGAGTTGCTCATGGAGGGGGTGTTTGAGGGAGTGCTCTTTGGGTACTCCGCGTACAACTTCCAGACGCGCCGGAAGGCGTTTGATGCCGTTCGCGCAAAGAAGCTGGGCGCGGTGGTGATGAATCCGTTGGGCGGTGGGCTCATTCCCAACAACCCTGAGCTATTCCAGTTCCTCAAGACCCAGCAGGAGGAGAGCGTGGTTGAGGCGGCGCTACGGTTCTTGATGGCGCATGAAGAGATCACCGTGAGTCTGGTGGGCTTTGGGAACAGTGACCATGTTGCAGAGGCTCTCCGTGCTGCAGACGGCTACCGGAGCATCACTGCAGATCAGCTCGAGCAGATCAAGGCGAGCGCGGCGCGAAGCTTTGAGGGTGTTTGCACGGGATGTCAGTACTGTGACGACTGTCCTGAGGACGTGCCTATCCCCAAGCTGATGGACGCCTACAACCAGAAGCTGCTCCATGGAGACTACCAGGCCTTGCTGAATCGGCTGAAGTGGCACTGGAACATCCCCGCCAGTGAGGCGGATCGCTGCATTGAGTGCGGGCAGTGCGAGGAGGCGTGTACCCAGCATCTGGACATCATCAACCGGCTGAAGGAAGTGGCGAAGGCGGGACAAGGGGCAACATGAACCCGGTGTTCCAGCGCGTGTGCAACAATCAGGATCGCGTTGATCCGCACATCCTCAACAGCGTTCTGGAGCTCGCCGTCCAGATTGCGCGTGAAGGGAGGGAAGACGCGTCGGAACACGCTTCTCCGTGGGGGACCATCAAGGAGCCGGCACAGATAGATGGCGCATTTGTGGTAAGCACGGCAGGGGCTGTGTTGTCCGCAGCGCGGTTCTTTGAGGCGACAACGCGAGAAGTGCATGTCCCGCTTGGGTTGGGAACTCGTCACATTGCGGCGGCCGGTATGAGCATGCAGACGCGCGCGCTTTGCGTCGTGGTCTCAGAGAGTTCACTTGTACGGGTTTTCAAGGACGGATCCATTGCGGCGGAGATCTATCCGGAGATGTGGCTTTTCCGGAGTCAGCCGAGTCAGATCTCGGGCCGCCGGGTGGAAGAGACCGATCAGGAACAGGTGATGGTGGTCAGCCAGGACGAGTAGCGCCGAAGTACGCCCTCACGTTCTCCTCCGGGATCTTGTGAGGCAGGTCCCCGCCGCATCCTCACCAGCACGGTACGAACGTTGAGACCGGACCTGCCGCGTCTCCCGGTACGCACTGATTCTCCCATTCCGCTTGATTCCATCTCAGAGGCAATGCGGCGGATCTTTGCTATTGTTCTTGAAGAGCCGCCCCCGCTCGGCAGCATTGTCCGGCATGACTTTGTGGAGCCCGGGATCAATCTCATGGTGAGCGGCGTGGCGGAGTTCACCAGGGAGGATGCGGAGTGAGCGACCGACTATTGAGCGTTGACTGCGGGACTCAGAGCTTGCGGGTCATGGTCTTTGATCCTGACGGATCGGTTCTTGCCAAGGCCAAGACGGAGTACGCGCCGTATGCATCGTCATTGCCCGGCTGGTCGGAGCAGGATCCGCTCATCTTCTGGGAGAGCCTGGTGGCCGGCTGCCGCCGGATTGCGGCGGCGCATCCGGGGTTGTTGGAGACCGTGGCCGGCGTGGGGGTCACCGCGCAGCGCGACACCATGATCTGTCTGGACAAGGACGGCGTGCCGTTGCGGCCGGCCATTACCTGGCTGGATACCCGTAAGGCGCGTAACG
>CAYTGY010000623.1:0-1736 GCA_964437265.1 uncultured Spirochaetaceae bacterium
GGGCGGAGGCAGCGTTCAGTCTGAGATCTTCCCCAAGACGTTCAAGTGTCCGGTATGTAGCACGCGGTTGCGGGCAACAAAGGCCGGTAGATTCCGGTGCCCCAGCTGCAAGACCATTCTGGCGATAGACCAGGCAGGTCAGGTGTTCCTGGGATAGCGTGGAGCGCCATTCACGATTCCAAGAACTTCACCAGGCGGTCCAACGCATTTCGCGTGATGACATGCTCCATCCGGTGTGCATTGTCCGCGGCCTCCTCCTCCTTCAGCCCAAGCGTGTCACGGAAGAACCGCGTTAAGACGTCCTTGCGATCAAGCACGGAACGTGCGCGCCGCGTGCCGTCCGCGGTAAGCGTTACCACCTGGTAGGGGGCGTAGTTCACCAGGCCAAGCTCCGCAAGCGTCCTGAGCGCGTGGGTTACCGAGGCGTTTGAGACGTCCAGCCGTCGGGCAATTTCCGTTGGCCGCGCTACGGTCTCTGCTCCCGCAATTTCGTGGATCGCCACAACGTAGTCCTCCAGACTCTCAGAGAGATGGGTGGTGCGCTTACCCATGCCGGACACCTCCAATGCTCCGTAAGCTCTCCCCGGTGCACGGTACCGCAAGCAGTGTTCCGACGGGGTCGGTCTTGACCGTGGCTTCAGGCGACATCCGGCGTTGAGAGTTGGAGAACGTCCGCCTCGTCCTTGCGGAGTGTCAGGCGGAAACCGCGCACTTCCAGCTCCACCGGATCTCCGAGCGGCGCCACACGAATAACCTTGACGCGAGTACCACGCGTGAGGCCCATTGCGAGCAGTCGGCTCCGGTAGGCTGGATGCCCACGCTCGTACCCCTCTATCACCGCGGCGTCTCCGGGTGATAGCTCACTCAATCGCACGCCTCCTCCGGCGTTCGCGTCGCGATGCATCCACCGGTGTCGATGCCGCTTGTGTCTCCGTGGCCCCACGGCTGCTCCTCGCATCAGATGTTACCTTTGGCTAAGAAAGTTAGCTCTAGCTAAAGTGTAGTACAGTTGACATTTCCCGTCAATGATGACGGTAGCGGAGCGCCCCGCACGCGTGTATGATGGTGGCTGAGGCGCCATGGACACAACGGTAGAGGGATTCTTCCAGACAATACGACGAGCCTATGAGTCAAGCCCGCTGGAGATCGCGATCTTTCTTCTGATCATCGGGATACTCGTTGGCGGGCTGATTGGCTTCTTTGTCTACATGACCCGAAACGAGCGCCGCAAGCATGTAGAACTGGCCACCCGCCTCTACGAAGAAAAGGCCCGCGAGCTCAGCCTTACGCCGGGCGAGCGCGAGCTCCTGAAGCGCCTGAGCGCACACCTGAAAGACCAGGCCAATACGTACCAACTCTTGACCGATGAGATCAGTTTCAACGCTGCTGCGGCAGCGTTGCGTGAGAGTGACCCGACGGTCTCACCGGGAAGCATCGCGTCGCTCCGCGTGAAGCTGGGGTATCGCGCCTCTCGCCCTGACCAAGCGCCTCGCTCAAGCGCGTCCATACCGGAAGGGGCAACGGTGTTGCTGGCGCGCGGAAAAAGCAGGAAGCCCATCAAGGGGAAGGTCCAGGCCGCATCCGGCGGCGCATTCCACGTGCAGCTTCCCGCGCAGACGCGCCTGCCAACCGGCGTAGGCGTGGAGGTGTTCTTTCAGAACAGCGCAGGGGTGTTCACGTTCTCCAGCACCGTTCTCTCCATCAACGACGGTGTCGCGGATCTGTCGCACAGCGAG
>CAYTGY010000624.1:0-1732 GCA_964437265.1 uncultured Spirochaetaceae bacterium
CTGATCAAGAGCTGTGTTGTGCTCATGGGACCTCCTCCGCTTGCGTCTCAGGCAGTCACGCCGCTAGAACATCTTGGCTGAACTCTCGAAGTCTGCGGCGGTCGCCCCGGACGCGCGCGCGAGCTCCTTGCCCCCACCGGCCCACACAAGTCCGCAGCGCATGAGCTCGCGTGCCTGGGGAATATCAAAGATATCCGCGTGATGGCCCAACGAGTTGTAGAATACGCGACCGTGTCCCCACCGTTTGGTCCAGACAACCGGTACATCCACCTCCCCGTTTGAGGAGTGGAACCACCGAACCATTGAGAACCGCGTGGTGGCCAGAACCTCTACGGCCGGATCTACGTGGAGATAGTACTGTTCGGAGGTCACCGAAAAGTCCTCAATGCCGGCTACCAGCCGGCTGGAGGAATTCCGGAGATTGACCGCATATTCTACGCCGTCTCCGCCCGGATGCGACACCCAATTCCCGCCGGTGATGAATTGCCACAGGGTGCTCTCCCGGAAACTGTCGCACATCCCTCCGTGGCAACCGGCAATACCGGTCCCACCCGCAACAGCCTGAGAGACCGCTTCTACCTGCTCCTGCGTGATGCTTCCCATCGTCCATTCGGGAACAATGAGGTCTAGCTCAGCTAGACGATCCGCATTGTTGAGCGCGTCCAGCGTCTCAGATACCTCAACCTGGTACCCCTCTTCGCGAAGCAGCTCAGCGAATACCTCGCTCACCTGCTTTGGCTGGTGGCCATCCCAACCACCCCATACAATCAGTGCTTCCTTCATGGAATTCCGCCTTGTGTTCGTGTCGAACTCTAGATGTGTTGCGTCATCATACCGTGAGGATTCGCAGCCGTCTACTCGCTGTCGTTACTGCACCCCGGGGGCAGGGCCGGTTCCCGGCACAAGGTAGCCTGCAATCACGGTGAGAATGTACGCCCCCACCAGCACCGCGCCGGTTGTCTTGGACAGATGGTCCTTGGACACTCCAATGGAGACGCGGAGTACCAGGACAACAAACAGCATGGCCGGGAAGAAGAGAACGAAGAACTGCGGCGGCACCTGGAGGCCTCCCCGGGTCACCGCCGCCGAAGCGCCGCTGACAAAGAGAACGTTGAGCACGTCGGCGCCAAGAACATTGCCAATTGCGAGCTCTCCGTGCCCCTTGCGCACCGCCGTCAGCGCGGTTACCAGCTCAGGAAGGCTGGTTCCAAAGGCTACCAACGTTGCCGCAATGATCGCATCAGGGATATTCAGGCGGACCGCGGTCACCTCTACCGTGGGAATCAGCACCTGCGACGCCAGAATCACAAGAACAATGCCCAGAAGCAGCTTGACCAAAGCGATGACGGGGCTCCGTTCCTCATGCACGTCAACCGTGGCAGGTTCAATATCCATTGGGTGGTTCCGCGACCAGGAAACCGACTGCCAGAGATACAGGCCCAGTAGCACCAGGAATCCCACGCCCACCAACTGGCGAAGCCGGCCCCCATCACTGAAGACCGTAGACATCGACGCAAACGGGAGCGCTGCGAACACCAGCAGCACGGCGCTGCCGAGTTGTATCCAACTCTGCCGTTCAACCAGCCGTTTCTCAATAGGAATATGGCCCAGCAGTGCGGCCAGACCCAATATGAGGCCCGTATCACAGATGATGGAGCCCACCGCGTTGCCCATCGCCAGCCCCGGAGCGCCTTTGACCGCTGCAAAAACGCTCACCGCGGTCTCCGGAAGC
>CAYTGY010000625.1:0-1720 GCA_964437265.1 uncultured Spirochaetaceae bacterium
CCACCGGGCCGAAGATGCGCTTCCCCTTCGGATTCTGCGCGGTATCGATGATCACACACGCGTTGTCGTCGAACCTGATATAGGTCCCGTCAACCCGACGGTATTCCTTCTTGGTCCGGACAATCACCGCACGCTCGATATTCCCCTTCTTCACGGGAGCACCGGGCAATGCATCCTTGACCGCCACCACGATCACGTCTCCCACACCGGCGTACTTGCGTTTGGAGCCGCCAATCACCTTTATGCACTGAACGCGCTTGGCCCCGCTGTTGTCGGCGACGTTCAGAAACGTCTGCATCTGGATCATTGCTTCACTCCGCTACTTTGCTCGCTCGACAATCTCGAGAAGTCGCCAGCACTTCTCCTTGCTGACCGGGCGGCACTCAACCACACGCACCGTGTCACCCTCACGAGCCTCATTCTGCTCGTCGTGGGCCTTCACCTTCTTGGTGCTCCGCACGTATTTCTTGTACAACCGGTGCACCTTGCGCTGCGATATGGCGACCACAATTGTCTTTTCCATCTTGTCGCTGACGACCTTGCCCGTGAACGTCTTGCGACCGGCAGTCCGTATCTTCGCCTGCTCCATCGCGCTACTCCTCCATCACCTTCTGAACATCCGGGTGATTGTAGATGAGCGTGTTCAGCCGCGCGATCCTGCGGCGCAGCGTTCGCTTCTCCAGCGGATTGTCCACGTGACCCATCACCATGTTGAACCGCAGCTCCCGGTACTTCTGCTTGAGCTCCTCCCGCTTGGTGAGCAACTCCTGAAACGTCAAGTCGCTGAACGAGTCTCGCATCGCCTACCCTACCTCGCGCCGAGACACAAACTTCGTGCGGATCGGCAACTTGCTGGACGCCAACTTCAGCGCCTCTTGAGCCAACGCCGGGTCTATGCCCGCGATCTCGAACATCACCGTTCCCGGGCGTACCGCGGCAACCCAGTACTCCGGTGTGCCCTTTCCCTTACCCATCCGCGTTTCCGCAGGCTTCTTCGTGTACGGCATGTCCGGAAACACACGGATCCAGACCTTGCCTCCGCGCTTGATATGTCGTGTCATTGCAATACGCGCGGCCTCAATCTGCCTGTTTGTGATCCACGCCGACGACAGCGACGCGAGCCCGTGGTCCCCAAACGCGATAGTGTTACCACGCGTTGCCGTACCCAACATCTGCCGTCGCACCCGCCGCTGGCGCTTGCGGTATCGTGTACGCTTAGGACTCAGCATGCGTTGCTCCTTGCCGTGCCGAGCCGCGCCGCTGCTTGCCAACCAGCGCCCCAGCATCTTCCTTGTTCTCTCTGCGAAGCACCTCTCCGTTAAAGATCCAGACCTTTACGCCGATTGTCCCAAAGGTGGTGCGCGCTTCGGCAAATCCATAGTCGATATCTGCGCGGAGCGTATGCAGCGGAACCCGACCATACTTCTGGCTTTCCGTTCGCGACATCTCCGCACCGCCCAGACGCCCGGCAATGCGGATCTTCACACCCGCTACGCCGGCCTTCACGGACGCGCCAATGGCCATCTTCAGCGTCCTTCGGAACGAACTCCTGGTCCGCAATTGCCGCGCCACATTCAGCGCGATCACCTGCGCATCCGTATCAGGGCGCTTGATCTCCCGAATCTTGATCTGAATCTTCCGACCGGCCGCTTTCTGCAACTGCGCCCCGATCTTCTCGATATTCGAGCCCTTGGCGCCGATGACGACACCAGGACGGGCC
>CAYTGY010000626.1:0-253 GCA_964437265.1 uncultured Spirochaetaceae bacterium
GAAAGAGGTAGCCGGTCACATGCTTGCGTAGTGCAGCCTGCAAGCTTGGGCGCCGGCCGTACCGCTTCAGAGAGCGTGTTGTATTCATTCGTCTTGATTCCCTTGTTACTCGGGCGCGTCCTGCCGGTTAGCGGTACCCGGAGACTTGGGGACGCCCGCGGCACCGCACGAGTGGCGCACAACGAGTGCCGTATCCACAATGACGTCCTCCACCGGAGACCGATCTCCGCCGATGCGCTCGATGAGCCGCGCC
>CAYTGY010000626.1:263-1710 GCA_964437265.1 uncultured Spirochaetaceae bacterium
GCCTGGGCCACCGTGGTCAGCTCAATAGACGGATAGCCGCTCATGGCGATGTCATCAAACCCGACCACCGCAGTCTCCTCCGGCACACGGACCCCTTTGGAGCGCAGGTGGTGAAGCACTCCCAGCGCAACAAAATCGTTTACGCAGAACAACGCCGTGGGCGGCTCGCCCTGCCCCAGGAGTGAATCCACGGGGGCCAGCTCCTCCGCGGAATAGGTGGGCGCTGAGGACGACCGCCCGGTGGCGGGCCGTCCACTGCCGGCGAGCGGCACCGCCGCAAGCGGAAAGAGCCCGGCTTCCTGCATCGCCTGCTCGTACCCGGTGATCCGGTCCACAACGCTGCTCGGCCGGTCCGGCGTGGTGATGCACGCAATCCGACGGTGCCCCAGCTCCAGCAGATGCCGAACGGCGATCCTTCCTCCGCCAATGTTGTCCGACATCACCACGTCGGATCGGAGCCCCGGCAACCGCCGGTCAATGACCACAACCGGTAGCTCCGGAGGCAGAATTCCGGCAAGCATGTCGTACTCGTGTGTTGCGGCCATGGGGAACAGAATTAGGCCCTCCGGGTTGTTGGTCACGACTCGTTGGATCTGCTGCTGTTCCCGGGCAAGATCGCTATCCGAGTGCGAGAGAATCATGCTGTATCCAGCGTCATGAAGAGCTTGCTCCGCGCCGCGAAGAATCTCGCTGATCAGCGTGTCACGTAGGTACGGTACCACTACGCCGATGATTCCGGATGCCTGACGCCCGGGACGCTCAGAGACGAATGTGCCCTTGCCCTGCGTTCTTGTCAGCATGCCCTCCTGAACCAGAATATCCAGCGCCTGACGAACCGTCCCACGGGAGACGTCGAGCTCGCGCGCCAGATCCACCTCCGGAGGTAAGCGGTCAAGCGGCCGCAGCGAGCCTGCGGTGATCCGGTCTCTAAGACTGTGGGCGATTTGCAGGTACAGTGGGCTGGGGCTCTGGGCGTTGATCACCGATTTGTCTCCTAATGTATAGACCTTACCCCACCAATGCTCACCGGTCAATCCTGCGTGGTTCCCAGCAGAAACGCGCCCGGCGCCAACGCATCCGCCGAGACAGCGAACGCGTCAATGGCCCCACTGAGACCGCGGCTATCAAACGGATTGGCGTCCTGCCCCTGGCTGTAGCCAATGGAAAACGACGGCTCATAGCGGCTGTTGCTGCCGCCGAGCGACCACAGGTCCGTCGATGCGTCGTAGTCGCGCTCGCCCTGCACGACACCGTCCACGTAAAACCGAACCGTGCTGCGCCGCGGCGCGGACTCGTTGTAGTCCAACACCGCGGCGTAGTGATACCACCGATCCGCCTCAACCGGTTGCTCGACAACCGGAATGCGGATCTCTCCACCGCCGTTCTTGAAGACCGTGAAGTTCATCGGCTGATCTGGTGCTCGGCGCAGAGCCCACTGGAATGTCCC
>CAYTGY010000627.1:0-1703 GCA_964437265.1 uncultured Spirochaetaceae bacterium
CAATAACAATGAAGAGGCCAAGTGCGACTACATAGCCAATCACCCCAACCATGAAGCTCACGGTGAAGCCGTGGGTGACCGAAATCAGCAGCGACGCGGTCGCGCCCACGGTGCTGAATGCGCCGTTCACACCAAACATCAGGGTGCCATATTCTGCGGAGGTGCCCTGCTTGACGCGCTCGACGGCGTTCGGGAACGGCATACCCATGAGCACGCTGATTGGCAGCAGCATCAGTGCGCTGATGACCATACGTCCTACAAAGCTCACGTCGCCAAAGAAGACGTACAGCCGGTCCACCAGGAGCAGCATTGCGACCAGGACCACGGGAATTGCCGCAATACAGGCGTAGAGTGTTGTCCGGTTGAAGTACCGGCTGATGAAGCTGCCGATGCCGTTGAACAAGAGGAACCCACCCAACACTACCAGCACCGAGTACGTCGGAGAGCCGATGAAGCGCTCGAAGTGCTGGATGAGGACGATCTCCGTCAGCATGTAGCTGAATCCGATCACAGCGAAGTACACGAAGTGGACCGAGACCAGAAGGCTCCGTTCCCGAAACTCGCGGATGATCTTGCCGGTAACGGGGATGAACAGTAGGGAGGCAAACGCGATCACTATCCACAGCAGGTCCGTGACTTCACGCTTGTTCTCGTAGACGCTGAACGGGTAGGGCTTATCGTCCGTGATCGGGGCGAGGTCGGTCTTGTAGGGTATTCCGACGCGTTCAAACGTGGCGACCAACTCGGCCTCCTGCTCCTCATTGAGGTTTTGGAGCCGGTACCACTGCTGACCGTCCCACCGTGTGTACTGCTGGTAGGATGCCAGCAGTGTGGTGACATCGGAGTCACGGAAGGCGCGCCCAATGTAGTCGCGGGTGAACTCGACCGCGCTCATTGACGGCGTGATTGAGTACTCCTCAAACGGAATCGACTCTCCGTCGATAAAGCGCTCGATCATGTGGCCGGTGGTCATCCGCGGGTGGACCAGCATCCGTGGCGTTCCCGCCAGACCGCTTCTGGTCTGGAGCAGCCGGAAATGCGAATCAAACTGGGCCAGATCCTCATCCGTGAACGGTTCTCGCTTGATGAGAATGGTGTTGAAGGCGTTTGCCGAGCCCCAGAAGTCCCAGTCGTAGATGATCACATGATCCCGAACGTCTTCCACGCCAAGCTCCGCGTAGGCCGCACGGATTGTGTTGACGAACTTGAAAAAGAAGAGATAGCTGCGACGATCCTCTACAATCTCCTCGTACGACACCATCCCCCGATCCGTCAGGGATTCAAGGAGGGTGATAGTGCCCTCCACGGTGTGAAAGTACTCCGGCGCCACCGTGCTGATTGACGGGTACTCCGGGTGGATGTTCATGAGCGAGATGACGTCGAACTGCTCCTCTGAGAGCTCGAGGTAGTTCCGACCTTCGCCCGTATAGACGTGTATGTCCTCATATGGGCGACCGGCAAGCACACCGATGGGGTGGTTGTGCTCCATGATCTCCAATATGACCGGGTCAATCTCCACACCGGAGACCTTCGCCGGCTCGTGGCGCTTGACCGATTTGCAGATGCCGTCGGCGGACAGCCCAACGATGAAGGTGTTTGCATCTGGGATATACGGGAAGCGCGGATCGTAGAAGCTACCCTGCGAGGAGTCGATCTGGTCCACGAGCCGGCCGTTGATCGACATGCCCACATAGTAGGGGCGG
>CAYTGY010000628.1:0-1693 GCA_964437265.1 uncultured Spirochaetaceae bacterium
CAAGCTCCTCCTCCAGCTCACCGGTATCCGAATACGCTTCGCGATAGCGGCGCGAGATCGTCTCACGTTCCTTGCGAGCAAGGTACTCCGCGACTGCGTGGCGAATGACCGCCGAGCGCCCCTCGCTGCGCACCTCCGGGCTTTCTGCGAGACGACGAAGCAGACGCTCATCAAACATGACCTGTATGGCCTTCATGTGTATAGATTATGTTGATCAGGCATGTTGATCAATGGCGGCAAGAGCGCCATGCACTCCCCCACGCATTCCGCGGATGTGCTACGCTACCGCATGGCTGATTCTTCACGACGCGAGCGCGCGGCGTAGCGGACACGACCTGGGCGCAGACCTTCACCGTCCATCCGGGCGCGTTCCTGGGGTGGATCCGGGTGCTGGTGGTGATCTATGCGGTCTCCGTTGCGGCGCTCTGGTTCCACCTTCCACTGGTCGCGGCAATCCTGGTATCCCTTGGACTTGCGATTATGGTCACGCAATTCTTCCTCTACTGGGAGACGCTGGTGGGGATGCCGTGGGGCAACACCGACCGCGGGGCGGTCTACCACACCCCGGCGGACACGGTGGAATCGGTGAGTGAAGAGACGGTCGCCGCGGCGATCGGCCTGGCGGAGGACCTTGCGCGGCAGCTTGATGGCGAACTGGCTGAGGATGGCTGAGGTGAGCCGGTAGCCGCGGCACCGGCACGTTGTTGAGCAGGAACCCCCGCTCACGCTCGAATCCGATTGAGCGGATTCCCAACGTGGTTTGTTGCGAGTCCAGTACCGTCCGGTCCACCAGCAGCTCGCCGGCACCCGTGCCTAGCTCGGCCTGGACAAGCAATGCCTCAGCCTGGATCCGCACGTGGCGGTAGATCCCTGAGCCGCCGTACCAGCGGGTGTTGGAGTAACCGGGGGCTTTGGGGTCGCGGGGCTGGATGATGCTGAAGTCGTGCGGGAGGTCGACGATAGTCCACTCGCTGCGCTCGTGCCACGAATGACAGGGTGCGGAATCCATGGTAGGCTTCCGGCATTGTCAAATCGTTACAGCATGACCTCGGAGGCACGACTTGAAACTGGTGAGTCGACTCGCCCTGATAGCGATTATTGTCGTAATTGCGTTCGTCAGTATCTCATTACTCGGCGTACGCCTGCTGAATGAAACCCGCAGTATTGCCAATCTGGCCACGCGGCTGGATCGACTCTCCGCAGAGACATGGCATCTACAGAGCCTGACCCTGCAGACGCTGCACCGGAACGAGTTGAGCAGATCCATCCCGGAGTGGGTTGACACTGCGGAATTCGTCCACAACGGGTTGCGGGAGTTTCCATTATTGCCGATGGTCGGAGATCTCGCGGACCGGAATCCGGAATTCGGGGAGATCGTCGTTGCGTTTGGACAGGTGACGGAGCTCGTCGGCCAGCAACTCACCTCCTTCGGTGAAATTCTCTCCGAGCTTACTGAGGAGTTCACCACCTACCCGGCAGATGCCCTGGACAACTTGAACCGGCGTGGCTATGGATACGAGGCCGTCCGTGCAATTTCCACCGGGACCAATGTGGTTGCCTATCTGGATACCTCTCTGCAGGCGCTGATCACCAGAGCCACGGATCGGTTGGCGCAGATCCGGGAGCAGACCGCGCGCGCCGTAATGATCGCCTTCTTCTCCGTTGTGGGTGCGGCGACGGTGATTGTTGCCCT
>CAYTGY010000629.1:0-1690 GCA_964437265.1 uncultured Spirochaetaceae bacterium
AGGACTACATCATCAGTCTTGACTTCACACTGACCCGGGAGAATGCCGAGTATCTTGCGGAAGCAAAGCTCCACTTCAAATGGGGTGCTGCTCCGGTGATCAAGGTCCGAACGTTTGACCTTCACGAGAGCATCAATGCGCTCATCGACAAGGTCGACCACAAGATCAGGAAGGAGCGAGACAAGATCACCGACCACAAAGACCACAAGGCCCTTTGACCGAGGATGCATGAAGCCGTTTACCGTTCTCGATCTCCTAAGCCTTGATCTCAAGGAGCATAACGCACTGGACCTTACCTGCCTGACCGGTAGGCCCGGCTTGGTGCGTGAGATTACCATCCCCGACCTCAATCGCCCGGGCCTTGCGCTCGCCGGCTTTTACGAGAACTTCGGCGCGGAGCGCATCCAGATCATCGGTCGCGGGGAGACCGCGTTTCTCCGCCGCCTGGAACAGGAGGGCCGCACGGAAACGATCGACGAGCTCTTCTCGCGGCACATTCCGTGTGCCGTCTTCACCCACGCGCTCGAGCCGACGGCGTACTTCCGCATCGCCGCCGACCGGAGCAACTGCCCCATTCTACAGACCGATCTTCCCTCGTCGGAGTTTTCATCACGACTGATCCGGGCACTCTCCAACGTCTTTGCCGCGCACGAGACAATCCACGGTGTGCTGGTGGAGGTGTTTGGTATCGGCGTGCTCATCCTTGGTGACAGCGGCGTTGGGAAAAGCGAAGCGGCGCTTGAGTTGATTGAACGCGGGCACCGGTTGGTTGCGGATGATGCGGTGGATATTCGCTGTGTGGCCGGCAACATCCTCCTTGGAGCCGGAGCCAACAAGGCGCTCGGTCACCACATGGAGATTCGGGGACTTGGGATTATCAACATCACCCACCTCTTTGGCGTGGGCGCGATCCGTGACAGCAAACAGATTCAGCTCGTGGTAGAGTTGGAGTTATGGGACTCCGGCAAGGTGTATGACCGGATAGGTGCGGAGGATCGTACCAAGGATATCCTGGGCGTGAACGTGCCGTATCTAGAGATTCCGGTAAAGCCTGGGCGGAACGTTCCCATCATCATTGAAACGGCGGCCATGAATGAGCGGCTCAAGAAGATGGGCTACTACTCGGCCCGAGAATTCAATCAGAGTGTTCTCAAATGGCTTGAAAGTGAGCACGCGCGAAACGCCTACTTCAAGAACCGTGAGGTTTTCCACCGGGGGGATACCGACGCCGACGATGCCCAAGGACTGCAATGATAGAACGCGAAATCACTGTACAAAACCGCGCCGGTATTCATGCCCGGCCGGCGGCCATGATTGTCCAGACGGCGAGCAGTTTCGAGTCCAAGATTATGCTTGGCAAGGACAACGAGGAGATCAACGCCAAATCGATCATGGGCATCATAACCTTAGGCGCGGCGCACAGATCCGTCCTCAAGATGACGGTTGAGGGTCCTGATGAGCAAGAGGCGGCAGACGCGCTATCCCGGCTGTTTGAGAACCATTTTGAGGAAGAGCCGGCGTAGACGTGGCAGTGCGGTCATTACGGTTCTCCTGATACTCACCATTGGTACAGTGTGTGCGGAGGACCTGACGCATACCGCGCGGTTTGCAGCTTCTTCACGGTTCCTGAGCATAGATTTCCAGGCGCACGGTGATGTCCGTGAGCGCATCATGGACGCAATCGTCAACG
>CAYTGY010000630.1:0-1683 GCA_964437265.1 uncultured Spirochaetaceae bacterium
AGTTCTCCTTTGATATCACGGTAATGCGTGGCGGCGGCTCCTACGTGGTTGGCGATGAAACGGCGTTGTTGTCCTCACTCATGGGACGCCGCGGCTACCCCCTGCAGAAACCACCGTTTCCAACTCAGCACGGGCTGTGGGATGCGCCTACGGTGATCAATAACGTGGAGACGCTGAGCTGCGTGCCGCTCATCATGTCAAACGGAGCAGCCTGGTTTGCCGGGATAGGATCACCGACATGCCCGGGACCAAAGCTCTTTAGCGTAAGCGGGCACGTGGCCGAGCCGGGCGTCTATGAGTTCCCGATGGGTGTCCGGTTGGCGGACGTGTTGGAGGCCGCAGGCGGTGTGACCGGCGACCTCAAGGCCGTACAGATTGGTGGGACCGCAGGACCCATCTACGACGGGTCCGCCCGTAGCCTGCCGCTGGACTTCGTATCGCTTAGAGAGCGTAGCAGCTCGCTGGGCTCCGGTGCAATTGTTGTGATGAACAGCAGCGTCTCTATGGTGCACGTGCTGGAGGTGGCCATGCGCTTCTTTTCGGAGGAGTCGTGCGGTCAATGCTTCGCGTGCCGCTATGGGACTCGGCAACTGGAGTACATGGCGAATCGGATCGCCGCCGGGAGCGGAAAGCCACAGTATCCGCGGTTGATGCGAGAGACGGTGGAAGCGATGTACGACACCGCGTTCTGCCCCTTTGGACAATCGATCCGGCTCCCACTGGCCACGTTGCTCACCACCTTTGGACAGGAGATAGAGGCTGACATGGCCGAGCAGGCCTACGTACGGGAGGTGGTCTGATGGTGCAGTGCACAATTGATGGACGAACGGTGAAGGTTGCCGCGGGCGCCAGCATCATGGAAGCCGCGCGGGAGGCCGGTGTGATCATCCCCTCGCTCTGCCATCACGAAGATATTCGGTCAATCGGCAGTTGCGGAATGTGCGTGGTGGAGATTGCGGGAGAACGTGCCCCAAAGCGCTCCTGCATCACGCCGGTTGCGGACAATATGGTGGTCCGGACCACTAGCGCCCGGCTGCGCCGGACACGTCGCTCGCTGCTCGAGCTGGTCCTTGCGGCCCACCCACAGGACTGCCTGCACTGCATCAAGCACGGCAAGTGCGAATTGCAGGATCTGGCGGAACAGCTCGAGGTGCGCTCGCTCCGGTATGATGCGTACACCCGTGGACTACCGGTGGACAGAACCTCCCCAAGCATTGTGCGCGACATGAACAAGTGCATTGGATGCGGCCGCTGCGTCACCATCTGTAATGAGGTTCAGACGGCCGGCGCAATCGACTTCCAGGGGCGAGGTTCGGAGACAATTGTAGCCCCGGCCGGACCGGGTATGGGCGCCGGGGTCTGCACCAACTGCGGTCAATGCGTCGTGTACTGCCCCGTCGGCGCGCTGTATGAGAATGAAGACGTTGAGCGTGCATGGCAGGCTATTGAAGACCCCAACACGGTTGTTGTCGCACAGATCGCACCGGCGGTCCGGGTGGCGTTGGGAGAGGAGTTCGGAAAAGCGCCGGGCGAGTTGGTGATTGGAAATATCTACGCCGCCCTGAAGGCGCTGGGGGTGGATACGGTGCTGGACACCAACTTCTCCGCGGACCTTACCATCATGGAGGAGGGCACGGAGTTCCTGAACCGCGTTGCAAACGGCGGACCGCTCCCGTTGATCAC
>CAYTGY010000631.1:0-477 GCA_964437265.1 uncultured Spirochaetaceae bacterium
TCTCCGCGGACCCGGTACTGGGTCACCTCTACGTTCCGTTGGTCAATGCCAAAAGCAGCGCGGGTCATGGTCACATGATGGTCGATGTACGGAGCCTCGAGCGTGATTTCATTGGGGTTTAGGACCAGCGCCCGGAGGAGTCCCGGAAGAACCGGATTCAGCAGAAGCAAGACCGCCACAACGATGACCGGTGCGACCCAGCTCTTGGACGTGAGCCGCAACGCACCCCCGGAGGATTCACGGCCGGGCTGGTCCGCGTCCGGGGTCTCATCCGTGGTCTCCCGCAATCCCAGCAACGCCTTCAACGGCCGGTCTGAAAACGCTCCGGATAGTGCCGCAACGGACACGAACAGAAGCACGGCTGCGGCAATCAGATGCGCAACCGTCAATACTCGGTGCTCCAGCCAGCCCACGCCGGTGACCGCGCCGTGCGTGCTGTACATCAACCCGGGCACGTCGAGCAAGCGTCCGAACGCC
>CAYTGY010000631.1:487-1670 GCA_964437265.1 uncultured Spirochaetaceae bacterium
CCATGAGCAGAAACAGCACGCCGAGCGCACCGGAGAACTGGCGGCGGGCGCGCCTGTCCGTCCCGAGTGCGCGGGCGAACCCGTTGTTCTCACGCAGACTAGGGCGCGACATCAGCAGCGTGATGAATGCGGCAATCAGGTAGATCACCACCAGCGAAATCAGCCTCCCGCGGATGGTCTCCGCCAACGGCAACGTGAAGAGGTAGAAGCTGACATCAAATCCAAAGACGGGCTCCACCACGCCCGAGGGCGCCCGGTTCACGTACATGAGAATGGGCTGCCAAAGCGCGTTGAGGATGAGTCCGGCGGCAATACCGCCACCAACTCCCGCAACCGCCGCCACAATCCGTCTGAGGAGTCGCTGCTTAGGCAGAACAGCGGCGCGCAGCCCCAGGGCAAAGGCCGCACCGCCCACAACGGCACCAATAGCGAACAGCAGCAGTCGCACGCCGTACTCGGTCCAGAACCGGCCGCCAAAGCCAATTGCGGAGAACCACCAGTACTCAGTGGCCAGCCCAAAGAACACGTTTACCAGCACCAGGATCAGCAAGGCCACGGCCAGAATCACCGCGCCACGAATCACTCCGGTGCGAACGCGGACCGGACCGGCGGCTTCCGGTTCTTGGGACGCAGCGGCGGCGCGCTTAAGCGCCCGGATGAGCGGTAGTGCGCCCAACGCAACCCAGATGAGACCAATGACGAAGAACATGCTGCCTCCTGATGGCCAACCTACCGGTGCCACCCAAGCCCGGCGATAACCCGCTTGGCCTATCACGGGGCGGACGAAGCTCGTTGACGGATGGGGGCGGGTCGCGGTAGTTTCTGCACGTTAGTTGCGCACGCAACCAACTGGAGGTGTTATGAAGCTTGTCCTCTTTGGGGCGACCGGACGCACGGGACGCCATGTTCTTGAGGGCGCGATTGCGCACGGGCACGATGTGACGGTGCTGGTGCGCAGCCCGTCCAAACTGGAGGCCCCCGGCGCGCTGACCGTTGTGGAAGGCGACGTGATGGACGCGGACGCGGTGCGGCCGGCTATTGGTGGGGGCGGCGGCTCCCCAGATGCGGTGATCTTTGCGGCCGGACCGGTGAAGGGCTCTCCGCCGAATATGCTCTCCACCGCCGCGTCAAACATTATCAGCGCCATGAAGGATGCAGGCGTGCGACGGCTGGTGTGGTTGAC
>CAYTGY010000632.1:0-1653 GCA_964437265.1 uncultured Spirochaetaceae bacterium
CTGCTCATCTTGCTCTTCCTGCGCTCGCTCAGACGCCGCTTCGCCGGCATCGGCAGCTCCATGCACAAGCTGGCTGAAGGAGACCTCACCGTTGAGCTTGACCACCGGCGCAATGATGAGGTATCCCAGCTTGCCGGCCAGATCCAGGAGCACATAGATGAGTTTGCCCGTGTAGTGGGCAATATCACGTCAATCGTCAACTCCGCGCAGAGCCTGCGCACGGAGCTCATGGCGGCAAGCGAGGAATCGGCCGCCTCAGTGACCCAGATTGGTGGGAACATCAACAGCATCATTACCACGGTCAAAGACCTTGACGACACTATTGAGCAGACCGGCGCCGCGCTTGGCGAGATCGCTGAGAGCACTCGTGAGCTGGAGTCACTGATTGAACAGCAGGCGCATTCGGTTGAGGAATCCTCTTCAGCCGTGGAGCAGATGACGGCAAGCGTCACAAGCGTCTCCCGGATCGCCGCGGACCGGCAAGAGGCGGCGGTCAAGCTCAAGACGGTGACAGGCAAGGGGCACGCCAACATTGAAGCGACCAACCAGAAGGTTGCAGCCATTGCGGAGTCCGTTGATGAGGCATTGGGCATCATCACGGTCATTAACAAGATTGCTAGTCAAACCAGCATCCTCTCAATGAACGCAGCCATTGAGGCGGCACACGCCGGACAGTATGGGCACGGCTTCTCCGTAGTGGCGGAGGAGATACAGCGGCTCTCTGAGTCCACCAACGCGAACGCGAAGAAGATCAAGGAGCAGCTCAACGCGGTCGCGACGCTGGCGAAGGACACGCGTGAGGCCAGCGCCACCACGCGCTCCACGTTCAGCTCCGTAGAGGAGGAAGCCGAATCAACCGCCGCAGCGCTCCGCGAGATATCCGCAACCATGCAAGAGCTTGCCGGGGGAACGGAGACCGTGCTGAACGCAACCGCGCAGACCGGTCAGATCACGCGGACCATTCGCGAAGACGCAACCGCGGTGGCGGTGCGCAGTGGAGCCATCACCGGAGACATGGATCACATCCGGGAGATATCAACCGCGGTCCGTGGCGGTACTCAAGAGATTGGCGTGGGGACCACTGAGATGAACCAGATGGTCAGTAACCTCTCCACCGTAACCCGGGAGCTTACGGACCAGATCGATCTGCTTGGTGCATCGGTCAGCCACTTCAGCGTAAGAGAAGGCGAGCCGGCGCCGCTTGCCGTGAGCTGAGCTATAGGCTCAGCTCAAACGTGCCAATCTGCTGCAGAGAGATCAGCAGAGAGCCCCCCTTGACCTCCGGGGGCACGCGGTTCATACTGCACACGCAATGTTACCGGTAACAACAATGAGCGAGGCAGCCGGATGAAGCGGGATCCTCTGGACGCCTGGTGTTGACCAGGTCCACCGGAGAGATTCGGCTCTGCGCAGCCTACGGCACGAGGGCTGAGACAATCGATGCACGCGGCGCAGGCGTCAATCGCCGCCGGCGGAACGCTACAGCATATTGGCGGGGTGGAGGCACACCGATGAGCCAGGAGCGAATGAACATCCGCAAAATCGCAGAGCTGGTGGGCACCAGTCACATGACCGTCTCCCGGGCGCTGAACAACAGTCCGCTGGTAGCAGCGGAGACCAGGAAGCGGGTGCTAAACGTTGGGGCTGAGCCGG
>CAYTGY010000633.1:0-1648 GCA_964437265.1 uncultured Spirochaetaceae bacterium
CCAGACCACGTCGCCTGCCGGTGTGACGAGCTCGACGCCCTGCACGTAGCGTCCGGTGACCCCGTACTTGACGGCTTTCCCGCCGCCGGCGTTCTCCGCGATGTTCCCGCCAACGCAGCACGTCTCAAGGCTCATGGGGTATCCGGCGAAGAAGAGCCCGCGCTCTTGCACCATGCGGGCTAGATCATTTGTCACCATGCCCGCCTCTACGACGGCCACCATGTTTTCTACGTCGAGCTCCACAAGCGCGTTCATCCGTTCCAGCGACACGACGATCCCGCCCAGGCTGGGGATGGCGCCGCCCGAAAGACCGGATCCGGCGCCGCGCGGCGTCACGGGAATTCGCTCGCGGTTGGCCAGCCGCACGACTGCAGCTACCTCGTTGGTGTTCTTGGGTAGCACCACGACCTCGGGCAGCTGGCCGTACTCCGCGGCGCTTGTTTCGTCATGCGAGTACGCCTCCAGGCGGTCTTCTCCCGTTACGATTCCGGCTCCACCAACGATGGACTCGAGTTCGCTCACGATCCTCGGGGTAACGCGGGAGTAGCTCTCCACCGGGGACGGAATGCACTCCCGTCTGGTAGCCGATCCCTCTTCAGGACGTGCGGTATCTGAGTTGGGGGACGGAGACACCGTCGCGTCACCTCCGAGCTGCCGGACGAGATCGGGCAACACATCAAACAAATCACCCACAATCGCGAAGTCTGCCACGCTGTGCAGCGGCGCTTCAGGGTCCGTATTGATTGAGACAATGGTCTCTGCCGTCTTGATCCCTGCCAGATGCTGGATGGAGCCCGAGATTCCAGCACCAATGTACAGCCGTGGTGAGATGGTCTTGCCGCTCAAGCCGATCTGATGCGGATAGGCGATCCAACCTCGGTCTACCGCATCACGGCTGGCGCCCACTTCAGCATGCAGAAGATCGGCGAGCTCGTGCAGGAGCGCGAAGTTGTCACCTCGTTTCAGGCCGCGACCGCCCGCAACCACTGTGTCTGCCTCCTCAATATTGGCAAAGCCGGAGGTGTTGCTCTCGTAACCCAGCACCTCCACCCGGTGATCTATCATGGAGTGATCCAGAGGCACGCTGACGATTCGTCCGGTCCGTGCAGAATCGCGCGGAAGCGGCCGGATCGAACGAGGTCGCACCGTTGCCATCTGTGGTCGGTGTTCGGGAGTCTTGATCGTCGCCATGATGTTGCCGCCGATAGCCGGGCGGGTCTGGAGGAGGTTGTCCGTCCCGGGCTCTATGGCAAGGTCAGTGCAGTCGGCGGTCAGACCCGCGTGAACGCGGACTGCAACATGCGGCATGAGTGTCCGGCCTAACGTGGTGGCCGCAGCTAGAATTATCGGGGGCCGATAGGTCTCGATGATGCTCACCAGCACGCGGCTGTAGCTCCCGCACACGAACTCCGCGAGCGCCGCATCCTGGATGGCGTAGACCTCATCCGCGCCGTACTCCACCAATGACTGCAGTTCGTCTTCTCCGACGCCGCTACCGATAACCACAGAGGCAAGTTTTGTGTCCAACGCGTCTGCAAGGCCACGGCCTCGGGCGAGAAGCTCAAAAGAGACCGACTTCACGTGGCCGTTGTACTGTTCGGCAATCGTCCAGACGAAACTCATTCACCAGCCTCCTTCACCAGACCTC
>CAYTGY010000634.1:0-1645 GCA_964437265.1 uncultured Spirochaetaceae bacterium
ACAATGTGACGGACATATTCTACCATAGCGTCGAGGTGGTATGTATTGATGTCACGATGGGATCCGCCATTTTGGGTTGGGGATAGACAGTTCAGCGAAGAAGATCTGGAGCTGATCGTCTGGACGGCGAAGGAGTTTCCGGCGCTAAGTCGGCAGGAGCTGGCGAATACGCTCTGCGAGAACCTTCCGTGGAAAGCGCCGAACGGACGGTTGCGACTTCACAGCTGCGTCGGATTGTTGGAAGCGCTGGCGGACGGCGGCATCATCGTGATTCCGCAGAAGCGGAAGCTTGCGCCGTACCGGAAGTCGATCCATGATGATGATCCTGTACCGCGGGTGGAGATTGTAGCAGCGCTGGCTGAGGTGCAACCGGTGACGGTGCAGCCCGTACCGAGCGATGAACAGTCGATGTGGGATGCGACGATGAGCCGGTATCATCCGATGGGATTTCGCCGCGCTTTCGGCGCCCACCAACGCTACTGGATCTACGGTACCGTCGGCGGTGAGCAGGTGGTGCTTGGAGCGTTCCTGTTTGCAGCCGCGGCGAAAAGCGTGGCGGCACGCGATCGGTGGTTGGGCTGGACGGCCTTGGAGCAGCAACGCTTTCGCCGGCGAGTTATTTCAAATAGCCGTATGCTGATTCTGCCGGGAGTACGGGTGGCACACCTGGCGAGCCACGCGCTTGGCGCGGTACTGCGACGGGTGGGCGAGGATTGGCGAGCGCGGTACGGGTATGCTCCGGTGATTGCGGAAACGTTTGTCAGCCCGCCGTGGCACGGCACCTGCTACCGAGCGGCGAACTGGGTGCATGTGGGCCGCACGACCGGTCGAGGGCGGCAAGACCGTCAATACGAGAAAGCGGGAAGCGTACGGGAGGTTTTCGTTTACCCGCTGGTAACAAACTGGAAAGAGGCCCTCGTACAGGAACAACCGGGCGTCGCCGGTACCCCGGCGGCAGGAGAGCAGCGAACGGCAGTCTTCGGACAAGGAGGAGAGAGGATGATCAGCGCCGAGCAGAGACTGAACGAGATGAGCGAGGCGCGCATCAGCGAGCGCTACGAAGCACTGGCTCCGTTTCTCGATGAGAAGCAGCGGCGACTTGTTGCCGCTGCCGAAGCAATCAGTTATGGCAAGGGAGGGCAGAAACGGGTGGCCTCTTTGTTGGGGATGGCTCAGAGCACTGTTGCCCGCGGAATGAAGGAATTGCGCAATCCTGAAACGCTTGAGACCGAGCGCGTGCGCCACAGCGGCGGGGGACGCAAGCCCACGACCGATATCGACCCGCAGCTGCGCATCGACCTCGAGCGGCTGGTTTCCCCGCAAACCCGCGGCGACCCGCAATCAGCGCTGCGCTGGACGTGCAAAAGCACACGCAAGCTGTCTGAAGAGCTGAAGGCGATGAAACCCGGACGCACCGTCAGCCAATACCTGGTTCGTAAGCTGCTCCACCAGATGGGCTATAGCCTGCAGTCGGTGCGCAAGACACGAGAGGGAAATGATCACCCGGACCGTGATGCTCAGTTTCGACACCTCAACGCCACCGTCGATACCTACCAGAAGCACGGCCAACCGGTGATCTCGGTGGACACAAAGAAGAAAGAACTGGTGGGCGACTTCAAGAACGCCGGCCGTGAGTGGCAACCGA
>CAYTGY010000635.1:0-1633 GCA_964437265.1 uncultured Spirochaetaceae bacterium
TGTTCGGGCCCCGGGCCGGCAACCAGAAGCCCGCTTCTGGTGTCACACTGAAATGGGTATACCGGCTGATGCTCCGGCCACATCTCCTCAGCTTTGTTCAGGACCGCGTAGTCCCGGTAGCTCCGTCTGCCGGTGCCGCGCGTTGTGGTACCACTCCCCTGCGTGCCGCCAATCTCGTCAGTCTGCATCAACAGCACCCGGAATGAGTTGCCGTCCAGCGACATCTGGAGCTCAGCCGCTTCGCCAAGCGCAGCGTCCGCTATCGGTTTAGACTCTCTGATCAGGCGGCAGATGAAGTTGTTCTGCATGGCAGGCAACCAAGAGGCGTACTGGGCGCGGAGGTGGTTATCCTCTTCAAGTCGATTCCGCTCGCGCCGTATCTCCGCCTGAGCTTCTGTGGCCCGCGAGAGCAACTCATTGTCATCAATTGGCTTCAGAAGATAGCAGAACGCCCGAGCGCTCACGGCCTCCTGTGCATACTCAAACTCATCGTAGCCGCTGATCAAGATCACGCGCACGCTTGGATACGTCTTGCGGATAATCTTCAGCAACTCAATGCCGTCCATCTCCGGCATGCGGATGTCCAAGATCACAATATCCGGAACCGAGGTCTCAATGAGCTCCAGCGCGTCATAGGCGCTCCCCACGGCTCCGGTCACGCGGAAACCGTGGTCCGCCCACGGGATGCTCTCCTGGATTCCGGCCCGCGTCCCGGCTTCGTCATCAACTACGAGTACAGTGGTCACGGGATGATGGTAGCAGGAGCGGGCTTGATCGTCACGTCAAAAACGGTAGTTGGTGCGCCTCCGGCGCGCTGCAGGAGAACACGGGATCAGGGCGCGGCGTTCCGTTCACAGAGGCAACCATGATGCCTTCGCTCAACGGACTGTAGGCAAACTCAAGCTCCATCTCTTTGTTCCCGTAGCGAATCCAGCGTATGATCCCGCCAAGCTGCTCGCGATAGCGGTCCGATAGCCGGAAGGTACCAACATAGTCGTGCAACCGCGACAGCGACCACTCGGCAGCCGGCTTGGCGTGGACAATGCACCCGCTTGAGGTAAGGAAGAGCTCGCGCTCGGTGAAGGGCCGACGCTCGCCATGGTAATTCACAAAGGAGATGAAGAGATAGTTGCCCCGACGCTCAATCACCGTTCCGCCTCCGCCGTGGTTGGTGGTCTCAAGCGGCACAACGGCCGCACAAACCGCGCCATCCCGGAAGTAGACCGGGGAGACGGTAGTAAGCTTGACGGGCAGCCGGCCATCAGACGTTATGGTGCGCCCGTCAATCAGGATCTCACTAACCGGCGCATAGTGACAGGGTATCATCACCGAAAGCCGCAGCGAGGAGACGGAGTGCATCTCGTACTGCTTGGGCGTGTAGACCATCAGCGAACAATCGCGGTGCTGGCTGCCGAACTTCCGCGCCTCATCGCGAAAACCCGACGCGTTGGCCGGTCCGTAGACGCTGTACATGTTGCCCTGCTCCGGCGCGCGATCATTGATCAGGTACCTGAGCAGCACGATCCGCGATTCCTCCAGCCGTGAGGCCACGGTGCCGGCACGAAGCACCTCTCCAGGGGAAAGCGCGGGGCTCACCGGATAGGTGAGCACCATCGACTCCGAGAGGCCGCCG
>CAYTGY010000636.1:0-1632 GCA_964437265.1 uncultured Spirochaetaceae bacterium
CTCCTGGCGCAGTTTCCCTTCAGCTTCCACTATGACACCACCAACCGCAGGTACCTGGCGGATCTGGCGGACGCGCTTCCGCGGCCGCTCTTTGTTGAGTTCCGGAATGCGGAGTGGGAACAGAGCTCGGTATACGGGGAGATGGAACGTCGCTCACTCTCGCTGGTGGCCACGGATCTTCCACGACTCCCGGGGCTCCCCGTTGGCCCGCCACGGCTCACGACTGAGCTGGGATACATTCGCATGCACGGCCGGAACGCGGAGAACTGGTGGACCGGGACGAATGTGAGCCGCTACGATTACCTCTACTCGGGAGATATGCTCCGGGAATGGGCGGAGTCTATTCGGGCGCTTTCCGCGGATGCGCAGGTGATCTACGTAGCGTTCAACAACCACTTCGCCGGACAGGCGGTCACCAACGCGGAACAGCTCGAGCGGATGCTTGCCGGGTGATGCGCCGGCCTGGGACGAACGGCCCGTGCGCTCCGTCGTAGCGGTCGCGCCCCCGCCCTACCGGCCGGGGGCGCTCAGCCGGATCTCGTCATTCTCCAGCTCTTCCTGCCGGATCTCGTGGAACTTCTCTACCAGTCGCTCCACGGTGAGCTCCTGTTTCTCCTCCCCGGAGACGTCCAGGATGATCTCACCACGATCCATCATGAGCAAACGATTCCCGAACTTGATTGCCTGACTCATGTTGTGCGTGATCATCATAGTGGTCAGCCGGTACTCGGAGATGAAGCGTGAGGTGAGGTCCATGACAATCTGTGCATTCTTTGGATCCAGCGCGGCGGTGTGCTCGTCCAGAAGCACCAACTGGGGCTGGGAGAGCACCATGGTGAGCAGCGTCAGCGCCTGCCGTTGACCGCCGGAGAGGAGCCCCACATTGTCCTCCATACGGTCTTCCAGTCCCATTTGCAGCTGCGAAAGCTTCTCTCTGAAGAACGCCTTACGCTTGTGGTTCAAGCTGATCTTGAGCCCCTTCATCCCTTTCTTGGCGCAGATCATCATGTTGTCCTGCACCATCATGGTCCCGGCGGTCCCCAGCATTGGATCCTGAAAGATCCGCCCAATATACTTGGCGCGCTTGTACTCAGGGTGCCGCGTGACGTCGACGTCGTTGATGTGGATCAGACCCTCCGTCACGCGCTCAGTCCCGGAGATCAGGTTGAAGAGCGTGGTCTTTCCCGCTCCGTTGCTGCCGATGATAGTGATAACGTCGCCTGCGTTCACCTCAAGTCGGACTGAGCGGATGGCAATGTTTTCATTCGCGGTCCCCGGATTGAAGACCTTGGTCACTCGATCCAACCTGATCACGACGGTTGCTCCTGGTCCAGATACGTGAAACGCTTACGCTTCTTCAGTTGCGAGATGATCAGCGCAGCTATGATGAGGATACCGGTAATCAGCTTCAGGTCATTCGGCGTGAGGTTGATGTAGTACCCGTAGTACCGGCCCAGGTACATGATCCCCCGGAAGGCGATTGATCCAAGAATGACGCGGAGCGTCAGCACCCAGATCCGATTTGACCGCACAATGAACTCGCCAATCATCACCGACGCGAGGCCGGCAATAATGATACACTGTCCAAGGTTGGCGTCGGCAAATCCCTGGAACTGGGCAATGAACGCGCCG
>CAYTGY010000637.1:0-1628 GCA_964437265.1 uncultured Spirochaetaceae bacterium
TTCTCCGAGCACATCGACATGCGTGTGGCTGATGCCGAGCTCCACGAGGCCGCGCAGCATCTTTCCTCCGAGGTCGATATACAGGAAATCGGGGTACAGCGTTCGACCTGGTGTTACACCGAGCGAGGTGAGTAGCGTGCCAAACACATACTCGGGATCTACCCGCGCCTGGAAGGCGAAATCAAGAGTAAACAGATCGAACGGGGGGAGGTCCGAGTACGGTGCCAGCGACGGAAACCGCTCAATCACGGCTCTCTCCGCAACCCAACTGCACATCATGACTTGTTGAAAACCGTTCAGATAGATGGGTAGCCCGAATGGTCGCGACGAGGTAGCGCCGAGGAAGAAGCGATAGCCCATCAGATATGGTGTCCGCGGCAGTTCCGATCGAGCCCCCACCTGGAAGAGCCGGCGTGAGTCGACAAGCTCGGGGATTGGTACCGGAAACGCGCCCCCGTAGAAGCCAGTGACAACAGTGGTGTCCCCGTCGAAGATCCGAAGATCACCGGGCCGGAACCGTCCGCCGAAAAACAGTAGGCGGTACATGGTAGGGTTGAGCCCAGAGTTCACCTCGAACAAGAAACGCGAGTCCGTTGACATCGGCTGGAGGAGTCGTTCTATCCGGCCTTGGAACGCAGGCTCCTCGATTGAGAACGGATTGACGGAGTAGTGTATCTGTGCGGAGACGGGGATGACTGTACAGAACAGCAGTAGCACACAAACCAAGCGCATAACCGGACTCTTCACCAGTGGTGATGATCGCATGCTACTACGCCATACTGGGAATGGCAACCTTTCTTGACCAGCTCCTGGTGCAGCTCCCGGTAGTGACGCGGGGTGACCTGGTGACGGCGCTTGAACTCACGGTAGAAACTGCTGAGGTTGGCAAAGCCGGCTTCGAGCGCCGTCCGGGTTACGTCGAGCCGAGAAGTCTTGAGAAGGTGTTCAGCGCGCTCAATCCGCAGCCGGTTGATCAGCTGGATTGCGGTCACCCCCATGAGCCGCCGGCACGTGCGGTTCACGTGGTCCGCGGTGCGATTGGATTCTCCGGCCAGCCCGGCGACGCCCAGGGTGAGCAGCGCGGGGTCTTCTTGCACGCGGCGAATCGCCGTAGAGAGCCAAAACGGCACGCGCGCTTCCGCGTCGCTGGTACGAAGCGCCCGCTCCACTCGGGCTACGAGATTGAGCAAAAACTGGTGCAGCTCGAGTGTCGTTGCCGTCCCGGTCTCCAGCTCCGTGAATGCCGCTCGAATCGACTCAAGCCATTGCTCGCGTACAACACACGAGCCGTTCGCCAGCATCTCAGTGGCTCGGTATCCGCTGCCCCGGTATTCGTCCAGGAGCCGAAATAGCTCTCGGGCCGGAAAGGCGACGTTGCAGACGACCATCTCCGTGTTCCACTTGGCGCGCAGCGAATGCGCATCGCTCGGGGCCACCACCCGGACAAAGCCGGCGCAGAGCGGCTCGTGCCGTCCATTGATAGAGTGGAGGCCCTCCCCGGTCTCTACCCAGAACACTTCCGCGAAATCGTGCTGATGCGAGTCAATCCGTTCCCCCGGCTTGTAGCGAACTCGCGCCAGGTGGCAGCAGCCTTCGGCGTGGGCATAGGCGGAAAAGCGAAGAATCGC
>CAYTGY010000638.1:0-487 GCA_964437265.1 uncultured Spirochaetaceae bacterium
GCGACTCCTTGCGGATCACCACACCGTAGCGCAGAGCGGCGTCGCCGGGTTGCTTTTGCGCGAGACGGAGCTGTCCGACGATCTCCGCTCACTGCTGAACTAGTTTGGGCTCGACGGTCCGTTGTACGCGTGCCTGGTCATCTACATGCCGCCGCTTGGGGAGCGGCGGACCGAGGAAATTGTGCGGGGGCTCATATCCCGCGCTCGTTTCGCGGGATCGCTGTACGCGGTTCCCGTGACGCCGCAGACGGTGGTTGTGATCGCCGGCGGTTCGAGCGCGGTGGTACAACGGGCGGCTCTGACCGGGCTCGCCCAGCGGTTTGCCGGGCTGCTTGCCGAGCAGGTTTCTGACGCCGTGGTCACCGTCGGAGCGGTGGTCTCGGACCCGCGCCGTCTCAGGGAAGCGTACCTGACGGCACTGCGCGGTCTCTCCTGCGCTGAGGAGGGGGTTGTTGATGCCTCCGCTACGCGTACCCAGGCGGTACGC
>CAYTGY010000638.1:497-1626 GCA_964437265.1 uncultured Spirochaetaceae bacterium
ACGCTATCCCTTTGCCGGCGTCCGCCTACTGCTTGATAGTCTTCGCGACGGCAACAAGGCGCACGCGCTGCGCCACCTAGATGAGATCTGTGCGACAATCCGCTCAGCAAGCTCGAACGCCGCACCTGCCGCGGTCATACGCGTCTATTCAGCCCTGCACCACGACATTGTACGCCAAGGGTTTGAGCTCTCCGCCGAACCTGACAAGGATCACGAGGAGCGCCTCTGGCAGTTGCTGCAGACGGTACGTGTTGACCACCACGCTATTGAGCAGGTGCTCGGAGGAGAGATCCGAGATATCGCTGATTCGCTTGCTGCGGCGCCGGCTGCTGATCCGGGAGAAGCCATCCAGCGGGTCACCCACTATATCCGGGAGAACTTCCGCCGTGATATCTCACTGAACGAGCTTGCCGAGGTAGCGGGTCTCACCAGCCAGTACCTCTCCACGCTCTTCAAACGACGCCGCGGAACCACCGTGGTCAGTTACATCACGGACCTGCGTCTGGAGGCGGCCCGCTCGCTTCTCCGGGAAACCAACAAGAGCGTCTCTGAGATTGCCGCGGAGGTCGGTTACTCAAATCCGCAATACTTCACGCGTGTATTCAAGCGGGCAACGAGCATGTCCCCGCTCCAGTACCGAAAGTCTGAGCCGATCAGCGGATAGTCGGCTCGACTCCGCTACAGCTGCCGTACCCGCACCCCCGGTGGCGCGTAGAAGACGGTCTTCCGGCCGCCGTCAGGGGAATTGCTCCATCCGAACGCGACCGGTCCCGCTGCTGTTTCCACAACGGCGGCCGCCTCATGGAGTCCACCGATGCGTGGTCCATGCAAGCCCACTTCACCGGTGCCGACCTCTTGGATGCCTGCAACCGTGGACAACACGGCGTCCCCGATGCCGGCGAACATCGCATGATCGTGACTGTTCATCCCGCCTCGTTCGCTCCACTGCTCCCACAGCGTGGTTGCGTCACGTTTGATCTGATATCCAAAACTCGGGTAGTGCGGCCCAAGCAGGAGCGATATCGCAAGATCAAGCTCTCCTGCCTCAGCAAAGAGCGGTAGGATGAGCGGCGTTGTATAGATCCCGGTGTGAAATGAGCCAACGCGACGGGTCTCATCTACGAGCCAA
>CAYTGY010000639.1:0-1621 GCA_964437265.1 uncultured Spirochaetaceae bacterium
GCACTCCACACCGGCACCTCTGCCATGTACGCAAGGCCGTTCTCAAAGAGCTTCAGGAAGATCCACTGGGTCCACGTGTAGTAGTCCGCCTTGTGGGTGCTGATCTCACGGTTCCAGTCATAGCTGAACCCCAGGCTCTTGATCTGCTCGCGGAAGCGATTGATGTTTGCCTCAGTACTTGTCCGCGGATGTGTGTTGGTCTTGATGGCATACGTCGCCGCGGCCAGGCCAAAGCTGTCGAACCCCATGGGGTGGAGGACGTGATACCCGTTCATCCGTAGAAACCGGCAGTAGATGTCCGTGGCGGTATAGCCTTCCGGATGGCCGACGTGGAGCCCGGCGGCGGAGGGGTACGGAAACATATCCAGGACGTAGCGGCGCTTCTCACGCGGGACCGATGGGTCCTCTGTCACCGTGTACGTGCCGTGTTCTTCCCAGTACCGCTGCCACTTCTTCTCAATAGTCTGGAACGGGTACTGGCTCATGGCATGCCATGATAGTCACGCACTATGCGGAGGTCAATGAAGGTGTCATGGTAAAAAAACCCCCCTCAGGAAAGGAGGTAATAAAACCTGAGGGGCAATGCGGAAGTTTGTGGTTCGACCCGAAGGTCTATCCTATCCGGCCTCACAGCGGAACACCGCGATCCGGTTCAGCCCCGCGCACCAATTCCCCCGGTTGGCAAGGAAGGGTCACCGCACAGGATCCACCTGCAACGCAGGATGTCACCTGCCGTGTATCCTCCGGTTACCCGGACGAATCACCACGCCGGAGCCGCCAAAAAAAGGATGCCGGTGAACGCGTCAACGACGGCCACCGTGCTCCGTCATCCACCCATTAAACCATTATCTCCGAAAAGGGTTACAGCCGGAGAATGATGAGCGGCCAGAACATAGCGAACTAACCGAGGACGGTCAACCCCAGCGCCGAGGGTTTCTACGCCGCGGGTCAGGCGACTTTGAGTACGTCCTTGATCACCTGCTCGAGCGTCTCCTTGGGAAGTGCGCCGGCAGCCATCTGTGGCTTGTCATTCATTGGGATGAAGAGAATTGACGGGATGCTTTGGATGCCAAACGCCATGGCCAACTCCTGCTCAGACTCCGTGTCTACTTTGTAGACATGGATTTTCCCCTGGTACTCTTCTGCCAGCTCTTCCAGAATTGGGGCTACCATCTTGCACGGGCCGCACCAGTCCGCGTAAAAGTCGATGATGGCCGGCAAATCCCCCTCGTACTGCCATTCCTTGTTGTCGTCGTAGTTAAAGACCTTCTCTTTGAAGCTCTGTGTAGTCAAATGCTCGCTCACTGGGTCCTCCGTTATATAGCAATTTCCATATATTAACTACCATCTGCCCCCGTCGTAAACCCCCTGACGGGGTTACGCCGGTTTTGGAGCGATCGGACCACCCCAGCGCGTCGCAAGTACCGCCGGTAGGAGTCCCAGTTGTTGCGGATCAGCACATCAAGATACGCAATGTTGCGTGCAATATAGGAGCCGTAGAGATCCTCCGGCCGTCCGTACTCCTGTTTGAAGTGCGCGGCGAGCATCTCTGATACCGACGATGCCGCCGCCTCAGCAGCGCCTGAGGTGACGCTCTGATAGAACGCCCGGGTTCCCGATA
>CAYTGY010000640.1:0-1617 GCA_964437265.1 uncultured Spirochaetaceae bacterium
GAGAGATCCTTCGCGACTCTATCTACGTGTTCACTCCAAAAGGGGATGTGATCCAGCTGCCGCGCGGCGCAAGCGCGATTGACTTCGCATATCACATCCACACAGAGGTAGGTCATCACACCATGGCGGCAAAGGCGGACGGATCCATAATCCCGCTTCGCGCCGAGTTGTCAAACACGCAGGTTATTGAGGTGATCACGTCGGTGAACGCGCACCCGCATTTGAACTGGTTGCGCTACGCCCGCACCTCCCGTGCGCGACAGAAGATCCGCCACTGGCTCAACAAGCACGATGAGAGCCTGATACTGGACAAGAGCATTGTGGCTCGCAAGCGTCCGGAACCTACCCCTGAGCCTAGGGAGCCGCCTGCGCAGGAAACCGGTGCAACAACGGTGCTGGACCGAAAGAAGGTTGGGGTCCGCGTGGGAGACGAACGGAACATGATGATCCGCTTCGCGCAGTGTTGCCACCCCACCACCGGGGACGACATTGTCGGCTACGTCTCAAGAGGACGAGGGATCATTATTCACCGCCGCGACTGCAAGAATATCAAGTCGATTGAGGACTTCGAGGCGCGCGGAATCGACGTGGAGTGGGAGACGGTTTCGCCGCGGGCTACTCGAAGGTTCAGGGTTGTGGCTCGGCCTACCTTTGACCTGTTCAGTGAGACTGAAGGGGCCGTCCGGAAGTTCAAGGGCCACCTGATCGAGGGGCGTGTAGAGGAGACCTCGAACGGGCGGCTGGAGGCGAGCTTCACCATGGAGATCGATCGCAAGGACGATTTCAAAAAGGTGATCAAGTGCATCCGTTCCATTCCGCAAGTGATCAACATCTCTGAGTCGGCCCTTTGAACTGAGTCTACGTGCATTCGCCGGCCAGACACAGTTGTGCTCACCATCAGCAACGACCTGCCGTCCGGCCTTGGAAGCTGTTCGGTAAGCTGGTACGCTGCTGTGCATGGACCTCAAAGAGGCACGTTCAATCGTACATGAGCTGACCAACTCGCTGACCACGGTGATAGGCGCGGCCGAGCTTCTGGTTGCGGAGCTCCCGGAGTCCGGGCAACCGGCTGAGGATGCCCGGGATGTGCTCAACGCCGCGTACCGGGGCCGCGACGCGCTCGCGCGCCTGGGGGATCTCCTGCGCGCGGCGGACCACGCGTAGATGCGACTCCACATTGTCTTGGTGGAGCCGGAGATCCCGCAGAACACGGGGAATATCGCCCGGACCTGTGCCGCCCTTGGCGCCACACTTCACTTGGTCCATCCGCTCGGCTTCAAGACGGACGCGTCAGCGGTCCGTCGGGCTGGGCTGGACTACTGGCATCTGGTGGAGATCTTCCACCACGACTCGGTGGAGCCGTTGGTGCGACGGGCCGGCGAAGCCGGGTTCTTCGCGTCCACCAGAGGCGGCACCCCCTACGCGAGTCCCCCGTATCCGCAAGAGACGTACCTGTTCTTTGGAAAAGAGACGAGGGGCCTCCCCCAGGACCTCCTTGATCGCGCTCCTGGACGCGTCATCCGACTGCCCATGGTCCCCGGATCACGGTCACTCAACCTCTCCAACGCCGTTGCGGTGGTCGCCGACGAGGTTGCTCGTGTACACGGGTTCGCCGGG
>CAYTGY010000641.1:0-1613 GCA_964437265.1 uncultured Spirochaetaceae bacterium
GACACTCGTCAACTACTACACGTGCCTGGAAACCGTGTTTCACCGGATCTCCCAGTATTTCGAGAACCACCTCTCCTCTGCCCGATGGCACACCGACCTTCTCGACCGGATGGTCATCTCGATCCCGGGCACCCGGCCGCCGGTGATCAGCGAGGCAACGCGTCGCGCGCTACGGGAACTTCTGCGATTCCGCCACTTCAAGCGGTACTACTTCGAGTTTGACTACGACTGGGATCGCCTGGACTTCCTCCGTAAGAAACTCTCCGACGTGCGTGCATCGGTCCGCGCCGAGTTGGACGCCTTCATGGGCGCGCTTCAGGTTATTGCGAACGGGACCGACGGTTAGCGCGACGCTTGGGTCTCCGGATAACTCTCCAGCGTGATGACCCCCACTCCGCGATTTGGGAATCGGGTCGACAGTCGGTCAAGCGGTGCCCACTCGCGGTGCCGGTTGCCCGGTGTTAGCTCGGCACAGACCTGCACGAGCCGGCGGTCGGTGACAAAATCGACCTCGCCATGCTCGTCGCGGTAGAAGCGAGGTGTACCGGTCCGGAGTAGATCCAGGCAGACCCGGTTCTCCAATAGCTTGCCGGTATCCGGGTTGACCTGCACTTGCCGGTAGTAGCCATTGTCGATGAGGTATGCCTTCCGCGATCCCTGAGGTGCCGCCAGATTCTCGAGCAAGATGAGGAACTGCGACGCCTGCAGGTACTCCAGGTACTCGTATACGGTGTCCTTGCTGACTCGCATGCCGCGGCTCTTCAGGTCGTTATACCAGCGGTTCACCGAGATCTCCTTGGTGAAACTCATGAGCACGCGGCGAATGAGCTGGTTGAGTACGGGGATGTTCTGGACTCGGTAGCGTTCAATGATGTCGCGAAATAGCATCACATCCAGGTATGAGTCGAGCAACGACCGCTTCAGCTCCTCACGGTCCGCCATGACCACTTCCGGAAATCCGCCCCACTTCAGGTAGTCGAGCAACAACATCCTCCGGCGCGCCTTCCGTACGCTCGTCTGCGTACCATCAAAGCGCTCATCGTGAAAACGCAGATACTCGCTGAAGGTGAGCGGATGGAGCGGAGTGACAAGGACCTTTCCGCGCAACGCGCTTGCGAGACCCTCATTGAACAACACCCGGTTGGAGCCCGTGACAATCACACGGCAGCCACGGTTGAGCAGAAAGAGAAGTCCACGCGACCATTCGGCAAGCTCCTGGATCTCATCCAAAAAGAAGACCGGGGCAGTCGATTCTTCGAGCGCCACCTCGTAGAGCGCGCGCCATTGTTCCGCGTCCTGTGAGCGAAACTCAGCCCAGGTGATCTCGCTGAAGTCCGCGTGTATTCGGGCGGAGAGGTCGACGTGAAGCTCCTGTCCGAGTTGCAGAAGGACGGTTGACTTTCCCGCTCGGCGTGGGCCGACGATCGCCGTGACCTTTCCAGACCGGTGGGAGAACTCGTGATCAATCGCGATATCGCGGGGTACAAACGAGCGACCTTCAAGGATTTCCCTGTAGTCAAGGATATTTTGGCGGATACTTTCCTTTTCCACAGGGAAAGTATCGCCGATTGGCACCGAACGTGCAACTGGTCGTGCCGTAGACGCTACCCGGC
>CAYTGY010000642.1:0-1611 GCA_964437265.1 uncultured Spirochaetaceae bacterium
ACAGGATAACGTGACTCTTGAGCCTATCAATCTTCCGGTCCACTCGACCCCTCCGGAACAAGTACATCTCCACGGCTACCTGGAGCACACGTCCCCCAACGTACGCAATAGACGCCAGCCCGGTAACAATGATCCCACCGGTCAGCATTCGCCCGGGGCCGGACAGCTCTCTGACCTCGCGAAACCCGGTGGTAGTGATAGAGATAATGGTCATGTACAGCGCATCACCAACCGGCCAGCCTTCAATGAGCACGTACCCCACCGTGCCCAGCGCAACGGTGACCCCAAGGATGATGACTGCAATGGCGAGCTGTAGGCCGCTCCGGTCTGCCGCGTGCTTGACCCTGCGTGCGGATCGTGGCGTTTGTCCCTTCATCCGTGCGCTCGTTATAGCGTCCGCTCCAACCTAACGTCAAGCGTGGCCCAGCGATGATCGTGGCACATGGTGGTCTCGCAGGCTCCTGGCGGTATGGGAGACTGCGGTTGCGGTTCGCGCAATGAACGTGGGAGGGCCCTGGGCAACAACGCTCCCCCCGGCATCACCGCCCTCCGGACCTAGGTCGATCACCCAATCGCACTGGTCCACCAGATCCATGTTGTGCTCAATGACGGCAACCGTATTCCCGGAGCTCACCAGGCGATGGAGGACGCCAACAAGCTGTTCCACATCCGCCATGTGCAACCCCACCGTGGGCTCATCCAGCAGATAGAGCGTGTGTGGGGTTCGCGATTCCCGCCGCGGCGCGTTGGAGCGGCGATTTCCGGCGGTCGCACGCATTGCGTGTTCATCCGCCAGCCCGGCGGTCACTGCGGCGGAGCGCGCCAACTCAGCTACCAGCTTGATTCGCTGTGCCTCACCGCCGCTCAAGGATGGGCTCTGTTGGCCCAGCGTGAGGTAGCCTAGCCCCACATCCTGGATCAGCTTCAGACTGTTCCGAATCTTTGGTTGGGCGGAGAAGAACTCCACCGCATCGTCAACGCTCATCGCCAGCACGTCCGCGGCGCTCTTTTCTTTGAAACGCACCTCCAGCGTCTCCCGGTTGAACCGAGCGCCGCCGCACGCCTCACACACCACCTTGACATCTGGGAGAAAGCTCATCTCAATTCGCTGCATGCCCTGCCCACCGCAGGTCTCGCATCTGCCACCGGCCGTATTGAAGGAGAACCTGCTCGCCGTGTAGCCGCGTACCCGCGCCTCCGGGAGTGATGCGTAGAGCTTGCGCACCTCGTTCCAGACCTTCACATACGTCGCCGGACAGGAGCGCGGCGTCTTGCCAATGGGCGTCTGGTCCACCTCCAGGACGCGCTCCACGGCGTCGGCGCCCAGGAGCTCGCTGCAGTGAATCGGCGCGGTGGCCCCTCGGCCGGACCCGTGTGGCCGGCCGACCATCTCCCGGACATTGGCGTAGATTACGTCTCGCAGCAGCGAGCTCTTCCCACTCCCGCTCACACCGGTGATCGCCGTCAGGGACCCAAGCGGCAGGTCAACGTCTATTGACTTGAGGTTGTGGAGCCTCGCGCCGCGGACCCCAAGGATTCCCATCACCTCGCGGAGCTGGTGCCGGCCGCCTGAGCCTGCAACGCTCCGCGAGTCCGCGGCTCTCAGGTACC
>CAYTGY010000643.1:0-1606 GCA_964437265.1 uncultured Spirochaetaceae bacterium
GTTACGCATCCGGTGCCGGACAACACCGGGTACATCACCAAGGGGCAGTACTACCTGCGCAATGGACGTATTGAGCCGTTCGGTTCGCTCTCTCGACTGAAGCAGCAGGTAAACAAAGACAGCCGTGATGATCACCGAGCCATTATGGACGGCATGATCACGCTCTATGCAGATTACCGCGAGTCCCTTGAGAAGAAGTCGATGGGGTTCCGGATGAGCGACTGGGATCAGAAGCTCCTCAAGTATGGGGAGATTTTTGAGCGCGATCTCATGGAGCTTTCCGTCAATATCCCGCTCGAGCAGGCGCTGGACCGCGGCTGGCAGATTCTGGCGGAGTGTTTTGAGCCGGCGGAGACGGGACTCCGGACCGAACTCATCAACCAGTACTGGCCGACGCCGATCTCGGAGAAGCAGGAGAGCGCATAGTGGCCCGCGTCAAGCTCACCAAGAACGAGCTCAAGCGTCAGAAGGACGCGTTGAAGCGCTTTCAGCGATATCTTCCCACGCTCCAGCTGAAGAAACAGCAGCTGCAGATCGTAATCCGCCAAGTCGAACAGCAGATGCATGCGAAGGAGCGTGCGCAGGGCGAACTGCGTCACGAGCTCGCTTCCTGGATTGCGGTGTTCGGCGAAGACGTCGGTCTCGAGCGGTACCTCAAAATCAAGGAGCTCATTACGGATACCGGGAACATCGCCGGTATAGACATACCGGTCTTTGAGCGACTCGAGTACCAAGAGATCCGCTATGATTTCTACGCAACCCCGCCGTGGATGGATCCCGGGATCGACGCGTTGAAGCAACTCCTGAGACTGGATGCAGAGGTCAGAATTCTCCAGGAACAGCACCGGCGACTGTCTGAAGAGCTTCGCATCACGACCCAACGCGTCAACCTCTTTGAGAAGGTGAAGATTCCGGAAACAAAGCAGAACATTCGGATGATTCGAATCTACCTTGGCGACCAGCAAACCGCCGCCGTCGTCCGGGGTAAGATCGCCAAGGGCAATATCGAGAGGCAGAAGAGCGCATGATCGTTCCAATGAAGAAGGTCACCCTGCTGGTCCTCGATTCTAAGCGCGATGAAGAACTGCGCGCGCTGAAGCGGCTGGGCGTCCTGCATCCGCAAATTGAGCAACGCCGTGACCAGGTTACCGAAGAGCTGCTCGAACGACGCGAGCTCCTCCAGCGCGCCCTGGTTGAACTGGCAACGGTTGAGTCACTGCCGCTTGGTGACTCCGTGGATCAGGCGAAGAGCGCGCCCGAAGATGGGTCCGCGGTACCGGAAGCGCGCGCTGCCGCGGAGACCGCCGCCACCGCATCGGATCCGCAGCGGCACCGGAACGCTCTGTTGGCCCGCGCGGAGTCCATCGCGGGACGGATCGCCGAGCAGAGCGACAAGATCCGGTCGCTTCAAGAGACCATAGACAGACTGGAGCGCGAGCGCACCAGAATCCTACCGTGGGGCAACTTTGATCCTGACCAGATCCGCGCGTTCCGCGACCGCGGGATTCATCTCCGGCTCTGCACCATGACTCCCAAGGAGTTCAAAAAGCGCGGGCCAACTGGGGCGGTGACGCTGGAAGCGACCAAGACTACGGTGCGATTCGCT
>CAYTGY010000644.1:0-1585 GCA_964437265.1 uncultured Spirochaetaceae bacterium
CAAGAAGGACGGGTTCGATCTGACCGGCCTGGTCGCAACCATCACCGATCTCGTGGCTGAGCGGGAGTTCGTGGGATTATTCGCAACCCTGATGATCCTCATTGTGAACACACGAACGGGTCAGGTGCACGTTTCGCACGCCGGTGACAACAAGCTTCACTGGCTGAACCACCGTTCCCAGACGCTTGAAACCTTTGAGATGGACCGAATGCCACCGGCAGGGAGTTTCGCCGGCATCCCATACAAGCAGTATTCACTGAGCGTCACCTCTGGAGACACGCTGATGCTCTTCACTGACGGCCTGGAAGAGGCACAACGCGTTTTTCGTGACCGCGACTATTCGCAGCTCTCAATCGAAGAGGTGCAGCGGCGTCTAGCGGAGGCCGGATTCACGGAAGAGGAGATTGACGAGGCAGTCGCGAAGGGCAAGAACGAAGGGGACACTGAGGTGACCGAAGAGTTTATGGTTGCTCGCCGCATCAAGCCCATCGCGGAGGCGGTCAAGCGTGGCGGAACGTTTGAACTGGAGCGGCTCCTCAATCCCAATCCGCAGGAATCGCTCACCTTCGATTTCCACGGCGTTGCGCCCACGGCGCAGAACATCGTGTATGCCTTGATCAGTGTGGAGAAGATTTTTCGGGTCTACCCGGATCCCAACGCTACCGCGGAGGATCGGGTTCAGGTGGACAAGAAGATCGACGCGTTTCTCAAAGCGCACTTCACGCAGTACAATCGGTATTTCAGAGAGGATCGGCGGCTACCGGAGGACCCACGATCTGCGTATGTCTGGTACACTCACCTGAAGGAGGACGAGCAGTATGACGACCTTACGATTCTGGCAATGCGGAAGAAGTAGGCGAGTGAAGCAGAGGGGCGGCGCAGCGCTGTGGACGACGGTGATCATCATGCTGCTCGCCGTCACAACCGCCACCGCCCAGGAGAACCTCCTGGTCAACGAGTCCGAGCGAACGCTGTATGTCCGCTATCTCGCCGAAGGCGGCGATGCGGATCCGGCCGACGTTCAGGCGGTACTAGGATCGGACGTGCTCTTGCAGGTCCCGCCGCTCGGAACGATGCCTATTCCGGGCGTCAGCGGAACCGTGGTGGGCTTTGCATTCGCGCGTGAAGCGGCGCAGTATCCGGCGTTTGTGGTTACCTCGGATTCGGTGCTCACCGACGACCGCCGTAGCTACATGGTCGTTCCGGCGCAGCTGATTGACAGGCCGGCAACCACGGTCGCGGCGGCAGATGTTGCCGGCCGCATTGCCGGAGTCCGCGTGGACAACAGCTACGTGGATTGGCTGCAGGTTGAGCCCATCGTTTCCGTTCCGCCGCAGCGCGCCCCCTTGGGCGTCTTCCGAGAGAGCGGGGACGGTCGCTACACCGCAACGCTCTCTGAGGCGACGCTCTGGGAGCGCGGCGGTACGGACCTTGAAGCGGTGAAATCCGCAACGCGCGGAACGCAGCTCTTCCTCTACTTTGCCGCGCGGAGTGAGGTCTCTCAGGCGCGCTCGGTATTCCTCTACCTTCGCGAACCGGACCGTTCGGTGGGCATAAGCCGGCGTTCATTGCGCAACCACTCACG
>CAYTGY010000645.1:0-1584 GCA_964437265.1 uncultured Spirochaetaceae bacterium
ACAATCTTGCGTCCGTCGTTCTCTCGGTTCCAGATGGACCAGCCCAGTGCCAGGTTTGCCGTCGCCGTGATCTCAGCGTCATCCAGCTCGGTGCCGGTCCGGAGTGCCTCCTCAGAGAGCTGATACGCTGCCGGGGCGTCCCGCAAGCACAGTGAGAATGCGTAGCGCGCCTGAGCCGGCGCTCGCTCGCGTGGGTCGCCGGCGGAGTCTATCGCTTCAAGGTTCGCTCTCTGCTCAGCGAGCCACGTGTTCGGACGCAATTCCGGCACATCCTTCGCCTCCGGGTCCAGGATTGTCGCAACGTCTTCGGGAGTGACGTCCCCTAACGTGGGAAGCTCACGTGCCGGTGCGCCGCGGGGGGATCTCTTCATCGGTCTCGCCTCTGTCCTCATTCTCCTCCCATGCCGCCTCATCCGGCGCCAATGCATCCCGGGCAGACCAGACAAACGCCGTGCAGGTAGCCGGAGCGCAGCAGACCGCCCCCGCCACCAGCATTCCCAATACGTTCTGCTCCCAGAGATCGGAGAGCGCAAAGTACTCGCCCACTGCGCCGTTGGTAATCCGTTTGCGGTCCGCGTAGGTGAACACGTGCGGCAGCAGCCGGTCAAAACGCGCCGCGTTCCGCCGGCAATCGGCACTGGACGGTAGCCTCATCACGAATCCACCGTACGCCGGTTTCGCGCGGCTGTCCAGAGCGGGTGGGTTGAGTGATGTGGGCGTGGACCGCGCACTCGCCATCACCGCTCATCCGTGGTATCTAACCGCCATGGACACCGCACCTCCACCACAGCCAATCCGCACCACCGCCGGCAACGCGTTTGCCCATCACACCACGGCGCACCCCCGTTCGTTGCTTCACGCTCGGCAAAGCGGGTATGATCTGCAACGTGTGGCGCCGGGATTGCCCGCGGGCCCATCGCTGCAAAGGAGTCTGAGCATGAACGCGACGACAAGGGCGCTGTTGAGAGGGGCTCGCGGAAGCCGGCAGGCCGTGGCCACGGCTGCTTCACTTCTGGTCCTCTTGAGCCTCGCCGGATGCGCCGGCCTCCCGCCGCAGGCCCACCGGCCAATCCTGCAGGAGCCCCTGCCCAACATCGCGCACGCCGGCGGCCACCACGAGCGGCCGGACAGCACCATGGCGGCGTTTGAGCACGCCATAGCGGTAGGCGTTGATATGCTGGAGATGGATCTGCAGCTCTCCGCGGATGGTCAGGTGGTGGTCATCCATGACGCGCGGATTGACCGCTACGCCAATGGCACCGGCGCGGTGGCGGACTACACCGTTGACCAGCTCAAGGAGTTCGATGCCGCCTACTGGTGGCCGTACCTCCATGGTCAGGCGCGGGAGACTCGCGAAGATCGGCCTGACTCAGACTTCCCGTACCGCGGGGCCGGTCTCACCTTCCTCACACTGGATGAGGTGCTCACCGCGTTTCCGCAGATGCCGCTCACCATTGAGATCAAGCCGCCGCACCGGCCGGAGTTGGTGCGCGCCACCGGGGAGACGCTCCGGCGTCACGGACGCGGTTCGGACGTCATTGTGGCCTCATCGGTCCATGAGAGCATCACGCTCTTTCGCGAGCT
>CAYTGY010000646.1:0-1580 GCA_964437265.1 uncultured Spirochaetaceae bacterium
CTCTCCGCTACACAGCGGATCAGCCAGGCGAGCAATGAGACCGGGGAGTCGCCTCCACGGTTCGCCGCTCGGACGGCGCGGCGGGCGTGGGTTACGTCAACCTCGAGGAGCCCGGCGACGTAGTGGCGCTTCATCCCCATCTTGCCTAGATCGATCGTGGAGAGACGAGACTGCGGAAACGTGGACGTTGTGAAGGCGGTAGCGGTCATCTTGCTCCTATCATCGGTAAAAGCCGGGTGCGTCCGTAGTACGGGTACCCCACGGTCACCGCAGACGATGATCAGATTGCATAGCGTATGCATGATGCATGACCCCACTCTCACGCTTCACTACGAAACGCGCATGGCGACCGCTGACGAACCCGAGAGTCGACATAATGCAGGTTTTGTCCATCCGATGAGCTTCCGAGTCTGGCACGGAGATTGCTACCATTCACAACGGCGGCTGCCGGCGATACCTTACTGAAGTACGCGGGCTTGTTGCCCGATGTTGAGAAGAGGGATTCTGCGCTGAGGAGAGTATGATGCGAAGCAGTTGGATACGTGTAGCAACGCTTTTTGTGGCCATGACGGTACTTGGCGTGTTGGTCGCCTGCAACAACCCGCTGCAAGTCGGCCTTGGCGACAAGGTGGACCTGAACGTACCGGACGTGGAGCTGACCAGCCACCAGGCCGGGCAGTATTTGAGCGGCACCGTGGAGTTTGGCGGAGTCTTCACCGACGACTTCGAGATATCAGGCATCAGCTTGAGCGCGGACGGCGGGGAAACTGAGCTCTCGGCCGCCACCAACCCTGAGGACCGCACATGGACCTACGCGCTGGATACCACCGCGTACCCCGACGGCGAGACCGAGCTCCTCATTACCATTACCGATCAATCCGGAAAGACCATCCAGAAGCGTGTGCTCTACTACTTTGACAATACGGCACCGCTGGTGATGGTAAAGAACCCGCAGGCGTACCAGAGCAACATCTACAACGGGACCATCACGGTGCGCGGGGAGTCCGCGGACCGATTCGGGATCGACGAGGTAGCCATACGCATACTGGATGAAACCGGCGAAGCATTGTCCAGCTTTGACCTGGCGGACGGCACCAACAGCTGGGCGTTTGAGTTCGACAGCCGCCTCTACGCGGACCCGGCAGGCACCATTCGGATTCAGACGCGCGCCAAAGACCGAGCGGGAAACGAGTCAGAGGTGGTACTGCATTACGACGACGTACTCTTCCGCAACGGTGGAGCCCCCATCACCATTGAGGACGTGCTGCGCGTCGCGTCAGGGACGGAGCTTGACGGCGTGACCATAACGGAAGCCGACATCGCCGACATCCAAATGGAGAACGTGCCGTTTCAGATTGACAACGACCTGGACAAACCGACCATCTCCGTCCTCACGCCGAACAACGGTCAGAACATTGGCGGATCCATCATGGTGACCGGAACCGCCTACGATGACGACGGCATTGACCGGGTGGAGATGCGGCTAGACCTCAACGGTGACGGCGACTACAGCGACGCCTTCAATATAGACGGAGAGGCCGGCACCACCGGCACTTTTGAGACCGAGTCCACATGGGAAA
>CAYTGY010000647.1:0-1577 GCA_964437265.1 uncultured Spirochaetaceae bacterium
GCGCATCAATCCCGGTCATCCCCTTGATCTGGCCGGCCGCTGCTTTGGCATAGAGCCCCTTGGGATCCCGCTCTCTGCAGACGTCCAGATCACACTTCACGTACACCTCAACAAACCGCCCATCCGGCACCAGCGACCGCGCAAACGCCCGATCCTTGGCGTACGGCGATATGAAACTGCACAGCACTATGTGCCCGGCCTCAAAGAAGAGCTTTGCCACCTCCGCAACCCGGCGGATGTTCTCCTCTCGGTCTTCCTCACTGAAGCCCAAGTCTCCGCAGAGCCCGTGCCGCACATTGTCACCGTCCAACCGGATGACCTGTTTGCCTTCCTCAAATAGCTGTTTCTCAAGGAGCTTGGCGATGGTCGACTTGCCGGACCCGGAAAGCCCCGTGAACCATACCACCATCCCCGCATGGCCGTTGCGTCGCTCACGGGCACCCCGGTCAATCTCTCCCCTCTCCCACACCACATTCGGAGAGACCCGAGGTCTGCCGGCCGCCCCTTCCAGTTCCGCTTCTATGTCCGTGTACGACTTGGAGTCTGCGCGAATCATCCCGGCGGCAACCGTCCGGTTGGTTGCGGGGTCAATGAGGATGAACCCGCCGTTGGAGCGGTTGTCATGATAGGCGTCAAAGAACAACGGCTGACCAGTGGTGATCTCCGCCCGGCCAATCTCATTCAGGATGAGCGTGTCTGCCTTCACACGGTGCAGCGTGTTGACATCAATGCGATACAGCAGGTCATTCACATACGCACGAACCAGCCGCGTGCCGTGCTGGAGGAAGTAGTGCGTTGTCTTGGAGAGCCCCTTGCTCTCATCCATCCAGCTGATGATCGCCTCAAGGCGGTTGTTCACCTTGGGAATGTTGTGCCGACGTACCAACATCTCACCGCGGCTGAGATCAATCTCGTCTTCAAGGGTCAGCACCACCGCCTGTGGCTCAAAGGCTTCCTCGATCTCATCCTGGTGGGTGTGGATCTCCTTGATACGTGACTCACGCATGCTGGGAAGAGCAATCACCTCTTCTCCCTGCATGATGGTGCCGCTGATTACCGTACCGGCGAACCCCCGGAAGTCCTGGTGCGGACGGATCACGTACTGCACCGGGAAGCGGAAGTCTACCAGGTTGCGGTCAGCGCTGATGGTAACCGTCTCAAGGTGGTGGAGCACACATGGGCCTTCGTACCACGACATATTGGTGCTGCGGTTGACCACATTGTCACCAACCAGTGCGCTGATGGGAATGAACGTGATGTCATGGATATCCAGCTTGCTGCTGAACTCCGTGTACTCTTCGGCAATCTGGTCGAACGCTTCTTGGGAGTAATCAACCAGGTCCATCTTGTTGACCGCCACCACCACATGCGGAATCCCCAACAGAGAGGCAATGAACCCGTGCCGCTTGCTTTGCGTGAGCACGCCGTTGCGCGCATCTATGAGAATGATGGCAAGATCTGCCGTAGAAGCGCCGGTGACCATGTTGCGCGTGTACTGTTCATGCCCGGGGGTGTCGGCGATGATGAACTTGCGCTTTAGGGTGGAGAAGTACCGGTACGCCACATCAATCGTGATC
>CAYTGY010000648.1:0-1569 GCA_964437265.1 uncultured Spirochaetaceae bacterium
AATATCGTCAAGGTGGACATTCTTTTCTTCACAGGCGGCATCGGCGAGCACGGAACCCGGATGCGCGAGCGAGTCTGCCGGCGGCTGGAGAATCTGGGCATAGTGATGGACTATCGGAAGAACCTGGAGAACGGTCCGCGGGCCGGGATCATCTCCATGGACTATTCGCCAACCGCCATCGTGGTAATCCCCACGAATGAAGAGCTGCAAATCGCGATTGACACCTTCGACATGCTCTGATCAGCCGCTTTCCGCAACGGATCTCCTCACCTGGCGACGTTGTCCGCGGACGCTGCACTACCGCCTGACCCGTGCTGCACCGCCTCAGCCGGAGCGCTTCCCCGTGGCGAGCGAACGGGAGACCGTCCGGGCGGCCGCCGAGCCGCTGTGCCGCGTCTCCGGCGCGGTCGCGGATCCACAGTTCGCGCGGCCGCCGTTTACAGTGCGGGCGCAGTGGCTCCTTCCAGAGTCGAGCGGTGGATATCGGCTTGTCTTTGTGCGCGAAGCGACGGGGCTCAAGGAGGCGTACCTGGCTGAGGCCGCCCTCGCGCTGTACTGCAGCGAGGGGTACGAAGAGGAGCTGCGGAGGATCGTGGTGTACTACCTGCGCAAGACCTACACGCGCGGTGATCGTCTTGATCCGGATGCGCTGTTTGTCCAAGCAGATGTCACGCGTCGGGCGCGGCTGTACCTGTCGGCGGCCCGCAGGGACATTGACACTCTGCTGACGGCCCTTGAACAGGACCCTTCGTTGAGCTCCTATCACGACCAGATTTGTTCGCGTCCGGAGAGCTGCGCCGTGTGCAGCGAAGAGGTGAGGCCGCTCGCCGCCGACCATGTACTGACGCTTCACCGGGGCGGCGACTTCGCTCGTGCGCTCTTTGCGCAAGGCGTGACCTCTATCTTGGATCTCCATCCCACCGAACTGGCGCACGACCGGCAGCGGATCCAACAGCGCGCGCTACGCTCGGGGGAGCCACAGATTGATTGCGCAACCCTGACAGCGTTTCTGGAGTCGCTGCGGTACCCGTTGCGGTATCTGGATTTTGAGGCGACCAATGAGCCACTACCCGCCTACCCCGGGCTACGGCCCTGGGAGCATGTGCCGTTCCTCTACTCAATTCACGTCCAACCGGGACCGGGCGCCCCGCTCGAGCACCATGAGTTTATGTGCTCGGCACGCAACGATGACCGGGAGACGCTGGCCCGGAACCTCATTGCGGACCTTGGCCCGGACGGATCGATTGTGGTCTACAGTGCGGCGTTCGAGCGGGGCGTCATGAATCGGCTGGGCGACTGGTTCGCAGATTACCGTGATGCACTGTCGGCGGCGGTCGCGCGCATTGTGGACCTTCTCACGCCCTTCAACGAGTTCGCGTACTATCAGGCGGAGCAGCGGGGGAGAGTGAGTCTCAAGCGGGTGCTTCCGGCGTTGACCGGCGCGAACTATGACAGCCTTCCGGTGCGCGACGGCCTGACGGCAAACATGGCGTTCCGGTTCCTGGGTGAGCACCCCGACCTCTCTGAGGATCAGCGAGCGTCCATTCGCACGGAGCTCTCCGAGTACTG
>CAYTGY010000649.1:0-1563 GCA_964437265.1 uncultured Spirochaetaceae bacterium
CGTCCCCGTACCCGTCTTGGGCATCGTGCGCGTGAATACATCCGAGCGTCTCTCCGGGGCGAAACGCCAGCGCGTCTTCTTCCGGGATGCCAAGACCGCGGAAGAACTCGTGATTCACCAACACGAACTGCCGGCATTCATTGAGTACGCCCACGAAGATGGGCACGTACTTCAGAATGGCGTCAAGGAGCTTATTGCGCCGCAGAACTTCGCTACGGGCGATCAGGCTTTCGCGGGGGATGCGCCCGCGGCGAGGGGCGTACTCGTATTCGGCTATCCGGGCATCCATACCCCTCCAGTCTACCGTAGCGGCGGCTGGGGTTCCAGGTACTGAACGGCACAGAACGCGCGCGGTTTGCAGTCACGGTGTCGCGGAATCTGCTACGCGGAAATCACATTTTCCTCTATGGCTCTATAAAGTCTAATTAACGAGAATTCTCCGTGTAGGAGCACATCGATGGCAAGACTCAGAGACATAGGCCTCAAGCCCAAGCTCATTGGGCTCTTTATTTTGGTTGGACTCATCCCGCTTGCGGCAGTGGCGATATACACCGCAATGCTCTCCTCCAACGCGTTGGAGGAGGAGGCATTCAAGCAGCTGCGCGCCGTACGGGATATCAAGCTCAACCAGGTGGAAACGTACTTCGTGGATCGCCAGGATGATCTTTCGGTCCTGGTGGACACGGTCAACGCCTTGGAGGACGAGGCGTTCCGGAAGCTGGAGGCGGTGCACAGCAATCAACAAACGGCTTTGGAAGGGTACTTTCAGGACCATGCGATCACCCGCGCTGACATCCGCCCCAATGGCGAGCTTTACCGCGACATGCAGCGGATTGTGGATGACCGGACGGGTCTTGGAGAGACCGGCGAGAGCTACATCGCGGAGAAGGACAACGGGCGGATCTATTTCCGCAGCGATATGGAGACCATGGGCGACGGCGAGTTTGTCTTTGGCTATGATGCCACTGAGGTTGCACCTGAGTATCTCCAAGCGGCACTCAACGGCGAATCCGGCTCTGAGGTCTACACCGACTCGAGCGGCACGCTGGTGATGGTAGTCTATGCGCCCGTGACTGCGGACGGGTACAACTGGGCCCTGGTCACAAAGATGAGCCTGGAGGAGGCGATCTCTCCTATGCTGGAGAGCGGCGCCTACTTTGCCGAATACGCGGAGCACTTTGGCTACGAGGACGTGTTCCTCATTCACCCGGGAGGCGAAATCTTCTACACGGTCGCACGGGAGGCGGACTTTGGATCAAACATCCTCACCGGGGCCTACAAGGAGTCCAGTCTGGGAGATGCCGTCCGTGAGGCAATCACCAACCGCGGCTTCGGGTTCGGCGACTACGAGCCGTACGCGCCGTCAGGCAACCGACCCGCCTCCTTTGTGGCTGAAGCGATCATAGCGGCCGGAGAGATCGAGCTGATTGTAGGGCTGCAGATGCCGCTTGGAGAGATCAACGCAGTCATGCAGGAGCGCACCGGGATGGGTGAAACCGGAGAGACCTACCTGGTGGGCCCGGAGCAGCTGATGCGATCAGACTCCTTTCTTGACCCGGAAAG
>CAYTGY010000650.1:0-1546 GCA_964437265.1 uncultured Spirochaetaceae bacterium
TCGGCGCCTGACCCAAACCCTGCGGGTTTGGGTTTGGAGTTTGCCGGACGGCAAACTCCATGACCTACCGATAGCAAAGCCTTCACTGCAAGCCGGGCTGCGCGGAGCGCGGACTGATTGCGGCGTGTCTACCGTCGGTAGAGGTACTTTCGTTCCCCGGTTTCGGCAACGATCTCGCGGACGCAGGTGAAGCCGTGGTTTTCGAGGACGCGGATTGATGCGCTGTTGCTCAGAGCCACTTCGGCCCAGAGCACCTGAGGCAGTCTCGCTGTCGCGAATGAGTCCAGGAACATGCCCACGGCCGCCCCACCAATTCCTCGACCCCAGAACTCGGGATGGACCACGTAGGCGAGCTCAGTCTTGAGCTCGTCCGAGGGAAGCGGGCCAAGGCTTATCCAACCGACGGCAGCCTGCTGCAACTCGATGACGTAGGTGAGACGAACCCATTGCTCGGCGGTGTAGTTGCCGATGAGCCAGGCGACGGCTTCCTTCATCTCGTGCAGCGAGCCAAAACGGTCAGGGACGTACTGCATCAACGCCGGATGGTTCATGAGTGCGTAGAGCCAGTCGGCGTCGTGGGGTCGGAGTTCCCGGATGGTGATTGGCTGAATGGTGGCCATGCCGGTAGATCATACGAGCCTTTGGCTGCGGTGTCGATGCTCCTGTCCCGTTTCCACAATTCCGGCAGCAGTCCTTGTGCCGGAGAACGTGTAGTGATAGTTGCCAAAATCGACGTAATAGTGACAGCTATGTATACAAGATTGCTGCCGGTACCATCCGGCTCTTCGTTTCTTTTCGGACCGAGAGGTACCGGCCCCGGTTGATGGCGGCATCGTTCGCCTGAGACCGACCCGTGGCCGTACACGCAGCGGCTCGATCACCTTGAGTGTTACATGGCAGCGCAGACGGAGCGGGAGAGTGCCATACGGTACGCGCAGCGCGATGCGTCGGCAAACCTGGAAGAGCTCTTCAGTGCCGTCGAGCGCATCCACCCGGAACCGTCCGCCGCGCTCGGGCACCCGGATGAGTACGCGCAGCTCAAGGATGCGGCACGGGTATGGTTGCACCGGTTCACGATAGACCAGCGAATCTCGGCCATTGATTTCGCGCGGATCGTCTACCTCTACCTGGGCGCCGTTGGGGACGGCCATACTTCGCTTGATCTGCACTGGAAGCACCGGAAGGGGTTTCCCTGGATGGGCAGCCAACCGCGGCCGCCCTTCGTGCTGGATGTGGCGCTCGGCACGTTCGTCCTTGCCGCCGGCTACGGTGCACTGGCTGACCACGTCGGTGAGCCCATTATTGCGGTGAATGACCGGCCACCGGAGTTGTTCCTGCGTCCGGCGTTCTTGGCGATTCCCGCGGAGACGAGCGGGTTCCGGGATCGGATCTTCGTTCGCTCGCAGGGATTCTTCTACGATCTCACCGGAATGCTGACGGGCCACGAGGAGTTTGTTGTCCGCTTCAGGGACGGGACCGAGGTTCGCGAACCGGTGGTGGACTACCCGACGTTCCAGGGGCTTATGGTTGATACCTGGGTTCGCGA
>CAYTGY010000651.1:0-1540 GCA_964437265.1 uncultured Spirochaetaceae bacterium
ATGTGAGTTACGATACCCGATATTGTAGAGGGTAGCGAGGATACCCGGTGAACCTGAGATGTCACACCCACGTGGGTGTTCGCGCCATTGCGCGGCGAGCATCGCCAGCCCGGCCACACTGATCGCCAGCGCGGTCTCCGGATGACGGATATAGTAGGCTGGATCCACATCTTCCTCATCCAGCCTGCCTGAATACTCAATAGATTGCTCCAACCGCCGTCGCGTCTCTCGCGCAAACGCTTCTTTCACATGGGTGTACCCGGCGGACAGCTGCGACCACGTGTAGAGGTCGCTCATAAACACGGGGAACGTCTCCACCAGCCGCTCCAGCTCCTGCTTCCCGCTACGCAGCAGATCAAGCTCGTACTGGACCTTCTCAGCGTAGAGAATTGCAACCACCGTCGCCGGTTCTACGCGGAACTCGCTGCAGAGGCGGAAGATGACCGATGCATAGCGTCCAATGTCGCGGTACACCAGTGTTTCCACCGTCTGATTGCCGGTGAGCGTATCCGAGTAGGGTGCCGGAGCCGCAGCCGCGCTCAGCAACAGCAGAAACGCGGCAGCGAGGCGGACCCGGCGCCGATGCGATGTTGTGCAGCAACGACGAAGAACCTGATGCATGCGGCACTTCAATAATGGTCCAAAGTGAGATTCTTGTCAACGCACCGCGCCAAGAAACTGCTTAGCGGGTTTCAACAGTTTTCGCAGCAGGTTACTTTTGGTACGCTTCAGGTGGAGGCGCTGGTTGTCAATTTACCGTGTACACTTCAAATGGAAGGACAAGGATCTCACGCTGCGGGCGAAGGGACTCGACATGACCCACCCGTACTTCGTCTCAATCACGGAGCTGGTCTTTCCTGAGGGCAAGCAGCTGATCATTGATCCGTCTGAAGACGAGGTGAAGCGGACCTTTGGCCGAGCGGACCATATCATGATCCCGTTCCAAACCGTGCAGCTGATTGAGGAGATTAAGGACGAGGAACTGGAACGGGGACCACGTGTGAGAGAGTTCAAGGTAGTAGACGAGGATGAATAGGCGGCAGGCGTGTCGCGTTGGCCCACCCGTTTGCGCGCGGACGGGTCAGCGTGCCCCACCTCCGGCACGAGCCTTGCATATGATCCTTCGTAAAGACACTGCAGACGCCTACCACAGGTACTGGCAAGCGCGCTCGGCCGCGCCGGGGAGAGCTCGCTGTTTCGCAGCCATCCGCCCACGTGGAAGCGAATCGCCCGACTGACGCAGCACGGTGACCGGGCTCACCCGTTCCCACGCAGGACCGTCAACGCGCTGTCATGGCCGCCCGCGCTGGAGACATCACTCTCACGGTCCAGACGCCATCGGGTGCAGGTCAGTGCGTCCAGAAAGCGGTGGTCATGGCTGACCAGTAGCAGCGCCCCGTCTGCCGCCGCGAGCGCATCCTCCACCAGCTCGATCGATGGGAAATCGAGGTGGTTGGTCGGCTCATCCATGACGATCAGCTCAGGCTCCTGTTCAAGACCAAGCGCGAGCATGAGCTTCCGCAGCTCTCCGGGGCTCGGC
>CAYTGY010000652.1:0-1533 GCA_964437265.1 uncultured Spirochaetaceae bacterium
GTATGTTCCTCTTCTCAAACGTCCAGATTGGATACGGCCAGCGCGTTCTCTTCAATGAACTCACGCCGTGGTGCAACCTGCTCACCCATCAAGGTGGTAAAGATCTCTTCGGCTTCAACCGCGTCTTCCAACTGGATCTGCATGATCCGCCGCTGATCCGGGTCCATGGTGGTCTCCCAGAGTTGATCCGGGTTCATCTCACCAAGCCCCTTGTAGCGCTGGACGGATATCTTGCTCTTGTCACCATCCATCTCATTGACTATGCGGGCCCGCTCACTGTCGTTGTACGCGTAGTGGAGCTCCCTGCCGCGGCTGAGCTTGTACAGCGGTGGCATGGCAATAAACACGTGGCCACGCTCAATCATCTCCCGCATGTACCGATAGAAGAAGGTCAGCAACAGAGTGCGGATGTGTGACCCGTCCACGTCCGCGTCCGCCATAATAATGACCTTATGATAGCGGAGCTTACTGACGTCAAAGTCCGGCCCGGCGCCGGCACCAAGCGCTGCGATGATTGGCTGGAGCTTGTCGTTGGCTAGCACGCGGTCAATACGGGTCTTCTCCACATTGAGCATCTTGCCCCACAGCGCTAGGATCGCCTGAAACTGGCGGTCGCGTCCCTGCTTGGCGCTTCCGCCCGCCGAGTCGCCCTCAACAATATAGACCTCACACTTGCTCGGGTCCCGCTCACTGCAATCCGCCAGCTTTCCGGGGAGCCCGGTGGACTCCAGGAAGCTCTTGCGCCGGGTGAGCTCACGCGCTTTCCGGGCGGCAACGCGTGCCTTTGCGGCAACGACACTCTTTTCCAAGATTGAACCTATGGAGTTCGGGTACTTGTCAAAGTAGGCTGCCAGCTCCTCGTTGATAATCGACTCAACAATACCCTTCACCTCGGAGTTACCCAGCTTGCTCTTGGTCTGCCCTTCGAACTGCGGTTCGGGAACTTTCACTGAGACAACGGCGGTCAGGCCCTCCCGAACGTCGTCTCCGGTAAGTGAGTCGTCGAATTTCTTGGCGAACTTGGACTTCCGCAGATAATCATTGAGCGTCCGCGTAAGCGCGCTCTTAAAGCCAATAAGATGGGTTCCACCCTCCCGCGTGTTGATGTTGTTCACAAAGGAGAACATGGCTTCGTTGAAGCCATCATTGTATCCTAGCGCCGCCTCAACAAAGACATCATCCCGATTACCTTCAATGTAGATGGTGTCTTTGTGGACCATCGTCTTGTTCTTGTTTAGAAACTCGACGAACTCCTTCACGCCACCGTCAAAGCGGAAGTCGTGCCGCTTGGGCGTTGGCAGACGCCGGTCCTCAATGGAGATGCTGACACCCTTGTTGAGAAATGCGAGCTCGCGTAACCGGTTAGACAGCGTGTCATAGCTGAAGAGCGTAGTCTCAAAGATCTCCGGATCCGGAGAGAACTTTGTGGTGGTCCCGTGGCTGCCCGTCTGACCCACTACGGCAACCGGGCCCTCGGCTATGCCGCGCCGGTACCGCTGGTTGTGGATCTGTCCATCCATGTGCACATAGACT
>CAYTGY010000653.1:0-1529 GCA_964437265.1 uncultured Spirochaetaceae bacterium
CGGTGGCTGTACAATCTGGTCAACCATGATCAAGCCGCGTGAAGCCGTGTTGGCGTTAAAGACTTCCGCCCCCAGCCGAAGCACGATCAGCAAGAGAAAGAAGCCAAGGAAGAAACCTACCGCGGAGCCGACACGGATGATGATGATCGCCAGGATCAGCCCGAACGTGACAACCAGTGCGCCGGCCAGGCGACCGGTGATGCTCGCCAGCACTGACAGCGCAATGATTCCCACTACAGGAGAGAAGTCCAGGCCACCGAGTCGCATGAACTCGAACCGTCGCCACCAGTCCAGGTATGGGTCGGTGACCGATTTGAGGATCTCCACCGGCTTGCCGAGCTCCGGACCATGAAACCACGACAGGAGAATTCGGATCACGATCAGCAACATGTAGAGCGTCAATCCGGCGGTGATGATTTGCATGATGATTCTGAATGCGTGCACGGGGCCTCCTATTGTTTCCACACCTCAACCACTCGAGGGTGGGTGCCAATCTCCTGAAGCGTCTCTCTCAACGAAGAAACCATGAGCTGCGAGGAAGCACGAACCACCACCTCGCTGCTGTGTTCGTTCCCGTTTATGTGGAGCAACACGTGGCACCCACCTGGACGTTCGTAAAGAAACGCCCGCAGCTCGCGCAAAGCGTCGTCGTCCGCGCCGTTGGTATCCACCCTGATGTGTACTTCGCCGCAGTCCTTCTCCGGGAGCTCCTCGGGTGTGCACATGCTCTCAACTACAAACTGCATCCGGTCGCGGCTCGTGTCAACCTTGCCCACTACGCCAATAATGGTTTCTTCCATGAGCAACTCCTGATACTGCTCATGGACATCGCTAAAGAACACCAGCTCCATGCTGCCGTTGAAGTCCTCGAGTTGACAGAATGCCATGGAGCCACCGCGCTTGGTTTGTATTACACGGACACTCTTGAGCAGCCCCATCAGCACATGGGTTCTCTCCGTGCTCGTTCGCGACGCGAATTGGAGGTTCAGCGTGACCGTTTCCTCCCAGCGCTTCCGGTAGCTGTCCAGTGGGTGGCCTGAGAAGTAGAAGCCCAAGATCTCGCGTTCTCGGCGCAGGAGCTCAATGGGGTCCCACGGCTCCACCGGCGCATAGGTGAAGCGGAATCCGTCCTCACTCGGGTCAAAGAGCGACCCCTGGCCGGACAGGCGTGCTTCGCGACGGTTTGCCGCGTAGTCCAGGGCGCGGTCGAGGTTACCCGCCAGAGTTGCCCGGTCCTCACCGAGCGAGTCGAAGAGTCCCGCGTTGATCAGTGTCTCTATGACCTTGCGGTTGATGGTGCGGTGATCTATCCGCTCCAGGAAATCAAGGAAAGTCCGGTATATACCGCCGCGGTCTCGCTCAGAGACAATGGCATCAACCGCAGCGGCGCCGACGTTCTTGATCCCCACCATGCCGTACACCACACAATCGTCGGCGACGGTGAAGTATTTCTCGCTGAGGTTGATGTTCGGTGCCAGGATGGTGATGCCCAGCTCGCGGGTTTCCGCCATGTAGTCGGCGAAGGTTGT
>CAYTGY010000654.1:0-1525 GCA_964437265.1 uncultured Spirochaetaceae bacterium
GCCCGGCGGAGGTGTCTGCTTCTTCACGCGCATGTAGTAGTACTGCTGCCCGGAAGTGAGCAGGTTGGAGAAGATCCAGTACACCAGCAGACCGGAAGGAACATTGTACAGGATGAAGAAGAAGACGACCGGCAAAGCGGTCATCATGATCTTCATCTGCCCGCCGGAGCTCGCCGTGCTAGGGTTTTGGGTAAGGCGTGATGATATGAGCTGCGTTCCCAGAAAGATGAGCGGCAACGCTCTGAGATCCGTCCAGTTGATGAGAGGGATGGTGAACCCAAACTCCCAGATGCTGTCCGGCGCGGAAAGATCCGTGATCCATCCGGGAATAAAGGTTGCCCCGCGCAAATCAAAGTGGTTGTTGAAGAGACCGTACATCGCGATGAAAAACGGAAACTGCAACAGCATGGGCAGACATCCACCAAGCGGACTGACTCCCTCCTTCTTGTAAAGGCCGGCCATCTCCTGGTTCATCTTGGTGGGATTGTCCTTGTACTTCTCCCGGATCTCCTGAGTTTTGGGATTCAGCGCTTGCATCTTGGCGTTGGACTCATAGCTCTTGCGGGTAAGCGGCCACAGCGCCAACTTCACCAAGATGGTAAGGATGATGATGGCAACGCCGTAGTTAGGCGTCACGCGCACAATGACCTGCAGAATCGCCTTGAGGATGGTCTCAAGCCAGCCAAAGAGAAATCGCGTCTCTACGGACTGCCCCAGCTCCTGTCCGGAGAGGTTCCAGGCGTTGTCCTGTGCGTTGTTGTAGCTGTCCAGAATGTCCGGCGTCTTTGGTCCCAGGAAGATGTAGTAGCTATCTGATTGAACCGAGGCCTGGAGAGTGGGCCGGGTGAAGTGCAGCTGTGAGCCCACCGGCAACCCCTCGCGAGGTTCCTGCGCCAGTACGGTCTGGTAACGCGCAAGTCCGGGGATTCCCGCCAGCACGAAGTATTTGCCGGCGATGGCCGCCCATCGTGGACTGTCCGTGACAATCTCTGGGCGGCCGGTGGAGACGCGGGCAGTGTTCTTCTTTCCGTCACTGTAGGTGAGGTATCGCCGGAACTCGGTGCGTTGGTCCAACTGCTGGAACGCCGGGCCAATCTGTGGGCCGTAACTCAAGGTGTACGCATTCCCACCGAAATTGAGCGGAATAACGGTATTTACGCTATTGGCAATCTCAATATCCAGCTTGAACATATACTCGTCCTGCTGGAAGGTATACCGCTTGGTGATTCGGAACGGTTCGTTTTCCCGCCCTACCACGTAGAAGTCCCGGTAAAACTCGAACACGTTGGCGCGCGGTTGCTGAGAGTGGAATAACGCATCCACGGCGGCGGCCTGATAGGTGCCAAAGCGAAGGTTGAACGCGCGCTGCTCATCCGTACCGCGGAGGATCATCTCCGCCGGCCGGCCTTCTTCACGATGCTCGCTCATCTTGTAGGAGATGATGGTTCCACCAATTGGGCTCATGGTCACATCAATGAGCGCATTGGTGTAGGTCTGGTTCACTTCTGAGATGCGTTCTTCCACC
>CAYTGY010000655.1:0-1520 GCA_964437265.1 uncultured Spirochaetaceae bacterium
TTCTTCCCGGGATACTGCGTCTCAAAGTAGTTGATGAGCTCCTCAACCCGCTCTCCCAGGTCGCGCGGTTCCAACTCGTCAAAGACTGTGATCAGGTTGCGAAGCAACCGGCGCATGGTTCCTTCCAGTTTCAGCTCCTCATCAGCGGCTGCGATCCCATCCAGGTACCGCAGAACGTCATAGTCCTCGAAGCGTTCGGCGTCCGGGCTGAAGTAGCCGGACTCCATGAGCTCTGAGAACCCGAATCTATCTTCATCCAGGGTTCGTTTCATTTGCCGGCACAGGCTCAGCATGTACTGGTTGGTCACCGAGGTGAATCCGCTGGTGAGGGTTGCAAAATGGTGGGTGTTGGAGTGGTCACGGATGGTTCGCACGACCATCGGCATGTATCCGAGCATGATGTCGTCATGATGCGGCTCGGTGTGCAGGAACCGCTGTCCGGTGGGAAGCTCACGTCCCTGCTCAATACGTTCCATGAGACGGTCGCGGACACGGGCGGTCAACTCCGGTACCGGTTCTTGACGGATCTCCAGAAGCGCTGCGCCGAATCGGTCCGCGGTGAAGTCATCCTCGGTGAGGTCCACAATCCGCTTCCCCGCAGAGAGCGCCACGTCGATCACGATCTGTTCGGTCCGGCGCTCGCTTGGCGGCCCGGCGGCGGCGAATGCGGCCACGTTGCGTGCGCCTAGGTGCTTTGCCGCTCCCCGGGTGATGAAGAACCTGCTTGCCGGAAGCTCAGTTAGCGCGGATGCCGGGTACCGCACGTCGCGGTCATGCTGGACTCCGTCCGCCACCACCGGGGCCTTGGCCTCACCGGCGGCCATGATGATTGCCACCGTTTTTGGATTGTACGTGATGGTAGAAAGCCCAACGGTAATCACCAAGCGTTGATCCGCAACCTCAATTCCGCCCAGATCACCGGCGGCCGCGGCCTTTGTCTCGTAGTTGACCGGGGTTAGCCGGGTGGTAGAGTAGGTGTCGCTGCCCCGCACATTGAATCCAATGTGCCCGTCCGGCCCAATGCCACCCAGGAAGAATCCAATGCCGCCCAGCTGCCGCACGCGGTCCTCATACTCCACGCACCACTGATCCACCTCGCGGATCACCTGCTGCTGCAGACGCTCACGGCTGGATTGGGGGAGCCGGTAGCGCAGGTCCAGGTCGACGCCGCCGTCGCCCCATACCGACTCCAGCGTGTGCCCTTCAGGGATACCGATCTCGTCGCACCGGATGAACAGGCCGCGGTTTGGGTCAAGGCCAAAGCCCTCCACGTAGTACTTCTGTACGTAGTAGTAGAAACTGTTCTGATGTCGCGGGTTGATGGGATAGAACTCGTCAATCTGGACAAACCGCAGGCCCGTGAGCGAGGGTGTGACGGAGCCGTCAATCCCCAGTGAGTCAAGCTCCTGTTGGGTCTCCGAGGTAGTCCAGGTCTGAAGCAGGCGCCGTGTCTCCTTGATGAAGTGCTCAGGGGTCTTTCCGGTGGGGAGCGAGATCACCCCCTCAGGGTTTTCCTGAAC
>CAYTGY010000656.1:0-1512 GCA_964437265.1 uncultured Spirochaetaceae bacterium
CACGCTCTACACGCTGTTCATCTTCCTCATTGTGGTGGCACTGAACTTCTTCATCCCGCGCATTGGAGTAGATGATCCTGCCGAGCGGTACTATCCGCCCCGACTTGGCAGCATGAGCGATGCCGAGTACGAGCAGATCAAGCAACTGACCCGTGAACAGTACGGCTTTGACAAACCGACCGTGGTGCAGTTTGGCGTGTATGTGGCCAAGCTAATCCGCGGAGACTTGGGGAACTCGTTTCTGCCCGGCCGGCCCAGAGTGTCGCGGCTGATCGCCGAGCGCCTTCCATGGACGCTGGTGCTCTCCGTAACCACGCTCATCATCTCCGCCACCGGAGGAATCATCTTTGGCACGTTTGCCGCGTGGAAGCGCGGCCGGGCGCCGGATGCCGTTCTGCTCAGCGCGTCTACCATTACCATCGCCTTGCCGCCGTTCTTCCTTGCGCTGCTGCTCTCCATGTTCTTTGGGTTTCAGCTGGGGTGGTTTCCCGCGTATGCGGATCCGTACATGACCAGCACCTTCGACTGGTCGCTGCCGGAGATTGCCAATGTGTTTCGCAACGCCGCGCTACCGATCATCAGCATGTCGATCGGTGGCATCATCGGGTACGCTCAGATGACGCGTAACAGCGTGATTGTCGCATCCAACGAAGACTTCGTGCTCACCGCCCGGGCCAAGGGCCTGAGCAACGCGTCGGTTCTCTACCAGCACACGCTGCGCAATGCGTTGCTGCCAATCGTCACCAGCTTGGGAATGAACATCAGCCGGCTGATTGGCGGGGCGGTGATCATTGAGAAGATCTTCAATTGGAACGGAATGGGAACGCTCTTTCTGGAGGCGAACGCCAACAACGACTATCCGTTGATGCTGGGGATCATGCTCTTCCTGAGTGCGTTCGCCCTGGTCGCCAATCTGATCACCGATCTCACCTACAGTCTGCTTGATCCACGGGTGAAGGGGGCACACAGTTGAGCTTCCTAAAGAAGGTGTGGAATCACCCGCGGGGCCGAGTCGGCGTCATCCTGCTTGTGGTGATCATTCTTGTTGCCGTGTTCGCGCCGTGGGTGGCGCCGTATGACCCGTACGACGTCACCGACCGCGACGCACCCGGGCTTCCTCCCAGTGGACGACATCTTTTGGGGACCACCTCATGGGGAGAGGACATCCTAAGCATGCTGATCTTCGGCAGCCGGGTGTCTCTTGGGATTGGCCTGGTCACCGGCCTGCTCATTGCCTTCATCGGCGCGCTGATGGGCACGCTCGCCGGGTATGTTGGGAAAGCAGCTGATATGCTCATCATGCGTATCGTGGACGTGCTCCTGGTGATTCCCACGCTTCCCATCACCATTGTGCTGACCAATCTCTTTGGCAAAAGCTACCTCATGCTGGTCTTCATCTTCACCGCCTTCGGTTGGACCGGGTTGGCGCGCGTGGTTCGTTCGCACGTGTTGGTGCTCAAGAACAGCAACTACGTCACGGCGAGCGTGTTTGTTGGTGCCGGAAGATGGTAC
>CAYTGY010000657.1:0-1503 GCA_964437265.1 uncultured Spirochaetaceae bacterium
ACGCTGATCAGATCCCTCCGGCTTCCGCTGACACGGAGCAGCTTCTACTTGCTGGAGCGCGCCGCATCGATCTGCGACGACGAATCACCGTTTTCCTGGAGATGGTGGTCCAACTCCTCGCGTTGAGCCTTGCCGCATCCGTCGTGGTACTCCTGGTCGCACTCTCGTTCACCGTCCCCATCGCTCCATACCGGCTGATCCTGGTCATTAACCTCATTCCGCTGATTGTGGCACTGGTTCGCGCGGCGTTTGTCCCCTACAAGCCGCAGCACGTCCTGCTTGCGGCGGATCACGCATACTCCTTGCATGAGACGCTGAGCGCGGCGTACGAGTTTCTGTCCCAGACCGGCGCGTCCCCCAACCGGGAGGAGGCCGCCACGGCGGGCTCGCAAACGCGGGATGCATTCGCACGCCGAGTGATCGGGCGTGCCGCGGAGATTGCTTCGCAGGTGGACCCGGTAGCCGTGGTGCGGCTGCAATCACCAAAGTTCACCACGGCGACGGTATCGCTCGCGATTGGCCTCTTCGCGTTGGCGATGTTTGACCTTTCCGGGCTCTTCGCCCGCCAACAACCGCCGATGATCCAGCAGGGGCTCTTCCTTGCGGAAGAGGCCCGGCGATTCGCGCAACAGACCGATGATGAGCGGGTACGCGAGCTTGCACAACAGATGGAGGAGCTGGGAGAAGCACTCTCCCGTGAACAACTCGACCCGGAGTCCGCCCGGGACCGGTTGGCAGAGCTGGGCCGCGAAATTGAGGAGCAGCTTCGCAACCTTGACCGCAACCATCCTTTTGAGAACCCGGAGGATGCAGCAGCACCGCCGGAGACGGAGGACACCGTTCGGCGCGCGCTTCGGCAAGGGATGAGTGAGGGCGACGTCATGGAGTTCTTCACGCGGATGAGCGGACGGGGTGAGACCATGCCGGATATTGTGGAAGCACTTGAAAACGCAACATCGCAGACGCCGCCTGACGCAAACTTCCCCGTGGATGAGGAAGCCCTGCAAGAATTGTTGAGCCGACTCAGCCGGCCGGCCCCGGAGGAAGCGCAGGCGCCGTCTCAGGAGCAGCTTGAGCGGATGGACCAGATTGTCCAGCAGTCCGCAAGCGGCCTCTCCGAGCTGACCGAGGGGCAAGAGAGCGATATAACCGGCGAGGGCGGCGGCGTCACCGTTCAGCAGAGCCCGGAGTCGACGCCCAGCGAGTCACCGCCATCACCGGATGCCGGCGGGTCTCCCGGTGAGGGGCAGTCGGCAGGCACCACGCCTACTGAGGATGAGTTTGAGACCGAGTTCAGACGACCGGCGGACACACCTACCCTGCGGGAACTGCGCGGCGAGGTCACCAGGAACCAGGTGATGGATGTGATCATTCGCGACTTGCCGTCTGAAGCCGTTTCTTCGCTGAGCGAGAGCGAACGGATCGCGCAGTTCGAGTCGGTCGTTGAGAATGCAATACCGCGGGAGGCCACGCCGACGGAGCTGCGTGACGTAGTGAAGAGCT
>CAYTGY010000658.1:0-1502 GCA_964437265.1 uncultured Spirochaetaceae bacterium
GCCGGCCGTCTGTACGGTCTACGGAGGTCGCGCGGAAGATGAGCCAGGTGCTCCGGCTTGATGTCAATATCCTCGCTGTCGGGGTCCTGACCGTGGTGCTGTTCAGCATCGTTGTCCGCAGGAATCGCTTTTCGCTCTCATCGCGACTCTTCGCCGTTCTCGCGGCGGTTACCATTCTGCTCCTGCTGCTCGAGATGGTGCGCTGGCTGGTAGACGGGATTCCGGGCGCAAGTCGACAGTGGATCCCCTATACGGTGAACTTTGTCTTTCTTCTCTGTAACCCGCTCCCGGCGATTGTGTGGCTGTGCTACCTTGACTATCAGATTCACGGCTCCATGGAACGCCTGCGACGGCGATGGTACTACGGATACCTGCTTGCGGCGGCATTGCTGCTCATGCTCATCTCGCTGCCCACGGGATTTGTGTTTTCGATCGATCAGCAGAACCTCTACCACCGTGGTCCGGGGATCATGGGAATTGCGGGACTGAACTACGGTGCCATGCTCGCGTCGCTTGTTGTGGCAGTTCGGAACCGGCGGTCGCTGCAGACGCGCACGGTCATGGTCCTCGCGACCTTCTCGCTCATTCCCGCGGTTGGTGCGGTACTGCAGCTGCTCTTCTACGGCATTCTGGCTATCTGGTCCTCTACTGCGCTTGCCGTTCTGGTTGCCTACCTTTTTGTGGAGATCCAGCAGGTCACCCGGGACTACCTCACCGGACTCTACAACCGACAACAGGTGGACGAGTGGATCAACTACCGGATCCGTGAGTACCCCAAACGCGGGGCGTTCTCGCTGGTGATGATCGATCTGGACGACCTCAAAGCTGTAAACGACACCCACGGCCACGAGGCCGGCGACCGGGCCCTCAAGGCGTTTGCGGATCTTGTGAGCCGATCAGTGAAGCGAAGAGACGTCGTGGCTCGGTACGCCGGTGACGAGTTCCTGGTAGTACTGGAGACCGGGAGCCCGGAGCACGTCCGGGCAGTGTTGGCGCGTCTGTCTGAGCGGGTCGTGGCCTACAACCGGTATGAGGATGAGCCGTTTGATCTTGGCTTCAGCGCGGGCTGGGAGGTGTTTGACCCGGAACGCTTCCCCACGTATCAGGCGCTCCTGCGCGAGGCGGATCAGTGGATGTATGCGGAGAAGCGGCGCGGCAAGAGCACTACGTAGTTCGCTTGCGCGTTGCCGGGGTCAGGTCCACCGGTCTCAGCTCTACATCCATAGCTACCGCTCCGTCACGGCCCGGTCATCCACGTCAAGCAGGATTGAGCCTCCGGGGCCAACGTGCAGCTCGTGCTCAAAGTACTCGCTGGGGCCGGCGATGCGGACCTTTACGTCCGTCGGCTCCAAGCTGCGGGCCAGGCCGTAGTGAAGCCGGTACCGGACGCGCCGGCTCCCCGGATGGGCAAAGACGTACCGGTACACCGCCCGCCCGTCAACACGTGCGTGCCGACTCCAGAACTCGGGCACCGTCGCGCCGCGATTCTCCGGCTCCACAAG
>CAYTGY010000659.1:0-1500 GCA_964437265.1 uncultured Spirochaetaceae bacterium
CGAGGGGGCACTAATGGACGGCCTGCTGCACATCTGGAACATTGCCGCGGCGGTGATCTGGTACAAGCTGCTCTCTTCCCGCGTGGAACGGCTGAAGGATAAGCGGCAGGAGAACGTGTCGGTGGGCTTCCTCTTGGGAGGGAGCTTCAGCATTGCGTTCGCCATCATTCTGACATTGCTATACCCATGGCGCCTCCAGGCCGCGCTCTCGGTAAGCGCGTTTCTATACCACTTCGGGGTGGTGGGGGTCACCGAGGAGCTTGCCAAGTTTCTCGCCTTCCTCTTTCTGGTACACGGCGGCGGAACCATCAGAGAACCGCAGGACGGCGTAATACACGCCGCCTTGGTGGGGATCGCGTTCGGGACCATAGAGAATATTGGCTACATCAACACCTTTGACGACTGGTTCGTCTGGGTAAGACCGGTGATGACCACCGGTGGTCACGGGGTCTACTGCGCTATCTGGGGCGGAATCTACTCCCAGGCGATCTATGCAAACTCGGTTGGTGCCGACCCGGGGGCAGCAAGGAGCGCATGGCTCGGTGTGCCGCTGGTAGCGCTCATCCATGGGATCTACAACACGCTAACGGTGTTCTACCCGGCCGCATTCATCACCGACATCATCTCGCTGGTCATCGCCGTGGCCCTCTACGGCCGTCTGGTGGAGCTTTCGCCGTACCGTGTCTATCCGCTCAGTCAGGCCAAACTCGCGGTAACCGCAATCCGCCGGGGCCTGGTCTTCAATCCCAAGAGCCCCATTCTCAACCGGAACCTTGGTCTCTACCTGGTGCGGCTCGGGAAGTACCGTCGGGCGTCGGAGCACCTCAAGCGCTCCATGCAGCGTTCGCGCGATCCGCGCCGGGCGCGCTTCCTTTCCGCCGCCTGTGACACCATCCTTCTTCCGCGCTTCCACGCCCGTCGCGAGCTCCGCATTGCGTGGGCGCGGCTGGATGACAAGCAACGCGAGCTCTACATGCGGCAGCTCACCGACCTAGTGGAAGACCGCGACCAAGTTCTGGATCGAGTGAACGAGTTCATCAACGCCGCGTTCACCCCGCGAAAGTACAAGAACACCCGCGAGATCGCCCGCGAGCAGAAGCTCAAGAAGATCAACCGCCGCCGCAACCAGGCCGGTTCCCCCGCGACCGGGGCAATCGAGACCCTCACGCCTGAAGAGCGCGCCCGCCTGGCACGCAGGATGCGTGGTGGTGGGTAGGCGACGCCGAGCGCGCTCACTACGGCCCGCCTATGATAGACAGGCCAGTACTTCCGTCTTGCTCTCCGCCAACGCGAACGCGTCCAGCGCCGCATCCAGCGCCTGTCCATCTTTGCAGCCCATGATACGCGCCCGCTCGGCATCAGTGAGACCAAACCGCCGGTCCAGCTGCCGCACAAGAATGTCTTGGCTTCGCTGCAACGACCCGCGCTCGAGTCCCTGTTCGAGCCCTTGCTCACGCCCCCGCTCGAGGCCCTCTCTCAGTAGTTCCTGTCCGTACGTCA